>JAJOKM010000032.1 GCA_021129835.1 Thermodesulfovibrionales bacterium
CTCTTGATATTTTATCGCTTTGCCTGCTTTTTGGACACTTACCGAGAATTGCTGTAATTAGGGAGTTTGAGGGGCAGAGCCCCTCACGGTTATGGTATAATAAGTATGCTGGTTTTTTGAACCAGCAAGTTAAGTGGGTTATTGAATTACCGACACCGGATGCGAGAGTGGCGGAACTGGCAGACGCACCAGACTTAGGATCTGGCGGGACAACCCGTGGGGGTTCAACTCCCCCTTCTCGCATTTATGGGTTATCATAAGGTATAATTATGCAAGCCTCCGATGGTTACCGTTAGTTACTGGTTTTTTCTCATTTCATATGAATTTGTACACTCAAGGATAGAAAGAACCTAATTGCTTTTCTCTATGAGTATGGAGGGGTGGCCGAGCGGTTTAAGGCGACGGTCTTGAAAATCGTTGTAGGGTTACACTCTACCGTGAGTTCGAATCTCACCCCCTCCGCCAGTTCTATTGCCTCTCTTCTATAAACTCACGGACGATATTTAGGGCTCTTTCCCATTTCAAGTGGGTAAGCATACTATCTTCTTACTCATCACAGGCAGTTTCATGCTATGTAGACTTTCCCCTTCTTCCTATAGTCCTCTACTGCCTTTCTCAATGCATTAGCACCAAGGTTGGAGCAGTGCATCTTTTGAGGGGGGAGTCCTCCTAGTTCTTGTACTACGTCTTCTTTTGATATTTTTAAGGCATCCGCGGGAGTCTTGCCTTTAACCATTTCAGTAATCATACTGCTTACAGCAATGGCGGCCCCACACCCAAATGTCTTAAATTTTGCATCCACAATTTTATCATTTTCGACCTGTATAGAAATTTGCATGACATCTCCACAGGCTAGATTGCCCTCAATGCCAATACCGTCAGCACCAAGGATCTCGCCAACATTTCTGGGATTCATAAAGTGATCATTTACCTTTTCAGAATACATTTTAACCTATTAACCTCCAGTATAGCATTTACTGCCTCCTTCTTTTTTTTTCATAAACGGGGACATTTCCCGCAACCTATTAATTATCCGTGGAAACTCTTCAAGGAAATAATCCACTTCTTCCTCCGTGTTGCTCATCCCAAGACTGAACACAATTGACCCCTGCGCAAGGGCCGTCGGAATTCCAATTGATAGCAATACCGGTGAAGATTTAAGAGCCTTTGAGGTACAGGCAGAGCCGCTTGCTGAATATATGCCTTTCATTGACAGCATCAACAGCATCGCCTCTCCCTCAATAAACTCGACCACAAAGCTTGCATGGTGAGGTAGTCTGTTGCCATGATGCCCTGTAAGATGCACATTGGGTATTTTAAGCACACCTTCGATTATTTTATCTCGTAGCTTTTTGCAGTGTTCAATTCTCCTGCTCATTCCACTTTTTGCAATCTCAGCAGCCTTGCCCATTCCAACGATAGCAGGAACATTCTCGGTGCCTGCCCTTCTGCCACCCTCTTGGATGCCACCACAAATAAGAGGAACTATCCTTACGCCCCTCTTTACATACAGGGCACCTGCTCCTTTTGGGCCATAAAACTGATGTGCAGCCATGCTTAAGAGGTCAACACCTAAGTCCTTCACATCGATTGGGATATTCCCTGTTGTTGCCACTGCATCCGTGTGCATTGTTATATTTCTTTCCTGTGCTACGATGGCTATCTCTTTTATAGGCTCGATTGTGCCGATTTCACTGCTTGCATGGATTATAGAAATGACAATGGTCTCTTTTGTAATAGAATCTTTGACCGCCTCTGGATCAACAAATCCGTATTTATCTACTGGCAGATATGTAACCACAAAACCGCTCTTTTCGAGGAACCTTGCAGAGCTTAGTATGGAATGGTGCTCAACCCTTGATACAATCACATGGTTGCCCTGGTTTTGTTTCGCGATGGCCATCCCCTTGAGGGCAAAACTGTTAGCCTCGGCACCGCTTGAAGTAAATATTATTGTGGATGGCCTTGCATTTATCATCGATGCAACCTGTTCTCTTGCTTCTTCTATAGCCTTCTTTGCTCTCTGTCCAGGTTCATAGATACTCAATGGATTCCCGAACTCTTCTTTAAAATACGGCATCATTGTATTAAGCACTTCCGGGTGTAATGGATTGGTTGCAACATAGTCAAAATAACATTTTCTCATGCCATCTCCTGGTATAATATTCATGTAACTGCTCAGGTTTAAGGTTCCAGGTTCAACGTTCACGGTTACCGGTTTACAGTTCACAGTGGAGGACAATAACTGGTAACCGTAAACCGTGAGCTGCGAACCTGACAACTTGAGTAGTTACGTTTTCCTTACATAAAACTCGTAAAAATTCTCAGTCTCTTTCATGCCAATAAACTCATTCCCTGTTCTTTCGCACCATTGCGGTATATCTTCAAGTGCACCATCATAGTCTGTCAAAATATTGAGCACCTGTCCATTTTCAAGCCCCTTAACCATCTCATCCAGCTTGAGGATGTGCATGGGACACATCATATAAACTATGTCAGCAGTTACATCTGCCTTTATGTCATCAACAAATTTCATCTTTTCAATCCACAAGATGGGTTCAGATCTTAAAATTCTCTATGCTACTGACTATTTGGCTGCCTCGATGCTCATGCACTTCGATTGCTAACAGGTCTTTAAGAGTTATTGTCTTTAAAAACAGCTCGATCTTTTCACCTAATGCCTTCCATAATAAATGGGTAATACATCTGTCAATCCTGACACAATCCCCGTCGGGCTCAAGGCACGATGTTAATGCAACAGGGCCTTCCAACTCATCTAAAATCGAGGCAATACTTATTTCTTCAGGGCTTTTATCCAAGATATAGCCACCACCAGGGCCCTTTCTGCTGACAATTAATCCTGTCTTTCTAAGTTTGTTAAGTATCTGTTCAAGATAAGCAGCAGAAACATCTTGCCTCTCAGAAATTTCTTTAATGGTTACAGGCCCCGCCGGATAACCCTTTGCTATCTCATACATAGCCCTGACACCATATTGGCCCTTTGTTGATAGCCTCAGCATACCATATGTTATTAAAACCTTACTATTTTTGTCAAGTATTAATTGTGCCCCAGGAAATAGAAAAGTTGCTAAATAAAAATATTCCTGCTATATTTCTTTAAGAGTAATAGTTCAGTGACCCCCTCTCGCCAGGGGAGTGGGAATGCTTATTGATAATATTCCTTAATTCCCTCCCCCTTGACAGGAGGGTGGGGGTAAACCATTACGAAATTACCCATTTAATATGAGAAAGGGCCAATTGCGGCGCCAGAGCACGCTATATAAGAGGTTATATTATGAGTTATATATCAGTCATAGGTGCTGGAAGCTGGGGAACTACCTTGGCATCCCTCCTATCGGAAAAAGGTTACGATGTTACACTTTGGGCATATGAGGAGGAATTGGCTCAGCAGATCAACAAAAAACTGACAAACGACATTTATCTGCCAGGCACTCTCCTGCCAGCAAGTCTAATGGCCACGCACAGACTCGATGAAGCGGTAGTCAAGGCGCGCTATATAATATGTGTCGTCCCGACCCAGCATATAAGGTCTATATTTGGTCAGATTAAATCGTTTATCAGGAGTGAGTCCATAATAATAAGCACCTCCAAAGGCATAGAGATTAACACGTTGTTAACGCCGTCAGCGATATTAAAAGAGATTATTGATAATCCTGTTGCCGTTTTGTCAGGGCCGAGTTTCGCAAAGGAGGTCATTGCGAAACTGCCAACGGCAGTAACCATTGCAACAGCAGATAAAAAGTTAGGGTTGCTCCTTCAAGAGGTATTTAATACAGATTATTTCAGGGTTTACACCCATGATGATATAATCGGTGTCGAAATAGGCGGTGCATTGAAAAATGTAATAGCCATTGCAGCAGGTATATGCGACGGATTTGGCTTCGGACATAATGCAAGGGCGGCACTTGTAGCAAGAGGGCTTTTTGAGATAACAAGATTGGGCATCAGTATGAATGCAAAAGAGATCACATTTTCCGGACTAAGCGGTCTTGGTGACCTTATACTGACCTGCACTGCTACTCTGTCAAGAAATTATACAACCGGTTATAAACTCGGAGAGGGTATAAGGTTAACGGATATTATCAGCCAAACAAGATATATTGCCGAGGGCGTGGATACGACACAATCTGCGTATGAGCTTTCAAAGAAATATGATGTAAATATGCCCATAACAGAGCAGGTTTATTTCGTCCTGTATAAAGACAAGCCTCCAATCGAGGCAGCCAGAAATCTAATGGATCGCGTCCTTAAATCAGAATTCTACGGATACAGCCGATAAGTTCTCTGCCTCATAACTTCATAAGATAAAATCCCTGCAGCAACGGATACATTAAGGGAATTTATCTCCCCTTTCATTGGTAAAGTCACCAGAAGATCACACATATCTTTCACAGTGCGCCTCAAACCCCGTCCTTCTGAGCCTATCACAAGGGCAAGAGGCCTGTTCATATCGACATTCCACAATCTCATTTCTGAGCCAACCTCTGCTCCAACTATCAAAATACCACTTTCCTTCATCTTGCCTATAGAATGCTTTATATTTATAACCTCAACAAGGTTAACATGCTCCACCGCACCTGCCGATGCCTTTACCACAACAGGTGTAATACCCGCTGACCTTCGAGATTGAAATACAACCCCGTGTATCCCGGTTGCATCAGCAACCCTTAATATCGCACCAAAGTTCCTCGGATCCTCTATGCAATCAAGAATAAGAAAAATGGCATGTCGTCACCACATCCCGGTATATCCAATAAATCTTCCATCTTAACTAACTTTTTTCTTGTAACATTGGCCGCAATGCCCTGGTGTCCTTTCTGGAATCTGGTGTCAAAAAAGTCCCTTTCTACGAATCTTATCTGAATACTCCTATGTCCTACTATCTCGACAATCTCTTTGAGATGTCTGTTTTTCTGTTTGTGAATATAAATGGTCTTTATTTGCCGCCCTGCCTTTATTGCTTCTGATACAGGATTAGCACCAAAAATCCAGTCTTGCTGCATTTTACCTCCCTGATTTCCCGAAGATGAGAAGGCGTGATGTCAAAAAGATGCGAAACAAGAAGTATCGGACTAATGTTAGGAGACATTAACCTTCCACGATGTCCCATCCCTTTTGTCCTCAAGTATTATTCCCTTGTCTTCGAGCCCTTTTCTAATGAGATCTGCCTCTGCCCATTCTTTGTTCTGTCTTGCAATCTGCCTTTCATCTACCCTGGCTACTATGTCATCCACAGATAATGGAATTTTCTTGGTCTTAAGGAGGTCGGCATTCCATTCTAAGTGCGTCTTGCCAAAAAGATTAAGCACACTTCCGGTGGCTGACAACATATCTCGTGCCATCTTTATCAATGTCTCTGCAGTCTCTCCTGATGGTCTTAAATCAAGAAACTTATTGATTTCCCTGGCGAGTTCAAATATATGTCCGATGGCAAGAGCGGTATTGAAGTCATCATCCATTGCACTTTCAAATTTATTCTTAAACTTGCTAACAAAATCTTCAAGCTCGGCTGAATAGATCGCCTTTTTTTGAACCCCGGTGCTCATGGATAAAAATTCATCCATCCTCGCCTTTGTGCTGTAGTACCTGTCTAGGGAAGATTCTGCGTCGTGCAGTTGCTCATGAGAAAACTCTATCGGACTGCGATAATGGCTCGAGAGCAAAAAAAGCCTTACTGCCTCGGCATTATATTTATCGAGTATCTCTCGCATTGTGAAGAAGTTCTCAAGAGATTTCGACATTTTTTCCTTGTTGATGGTTATAAAACCGTTGTGCATCCAGTATTTAACAAAAGGTCTTCCCGTAAGCGCCTCTGACTGTGCAATCTCATTTTCATGATGAGGGAATATGAGGTCAGCACCTCCGCCGTGAATATCGATGGACTCTCCCAGATGTTTTATTGCCATTGCAGTGCACTCAATATGCCAGCCAGGCCTACCCCTTCCCCATGGGCTTTCCCACCAGGGCTCTCCTTTCTTTGATGCCTTCCACAAGGCAAAATCTATGGGGTTTTTCTTCTTCTCATCAACGCAGGCACGGGCGCCAGCCATGAGTTCACCTTTCTGCTTTTTTGATAGCTTTCCATATTCTGGGAACCTATCCACAGAAAAATACAGACTTTTATTGTCATTGTCAGCAACTTCATAAGCATAGCCTTTGTCAATAAGAATCTTTATTACTTCAATTATATCTTCTATGTGCCCCGTTGCCCTTGGTTCAACATCTGCCTTGCTGACTCCGAGTCTATCCATATCACTATAAAATTCATCTATATACTTTCTGGCAACAGCATCCCATGATGTCCCCTCCTCCTCTGCCTTATTTATTATCTTGTCGTCGATATCCGTAAAATTCCTTACATATTTGACATTAAATCCCCTGTACTGAAGATACCTCTTTATTACATCAAAAACTACAGCGCTCCTTGCATGTCCGATATGACAGTGATTATATGCAGTGACGCCGCAGGCATACATTCCTATAGTCTCTCTTTGGAGTGGTATAAAATCCTCTTTTTTACCTGTCATGGTATTGAATATCAGCATTGTCTTTGTTCCTCCCTGGTAATAGCCCCTTTTGCCTTCTATCTTCTCTATCCTGCTTTCCAGTCTCGCAATATATTCCGTATGCGTGCGAAGTTTTTCCTCAATGGGGTCCGGAAGCTTGACATGGTCAAGAACTTCCACAGGACCTTCTTCTTCTATCCTTATAATCTTTCTTTTGACAATCCTGCCAGGCACACCAACGACGATGGAATGCTCAGGTGCAGGCTTCAAGACGACAGAATTTGCACCTATCTTAACACCGTCACTAATCCTTATAGGTCCGAGGACCTTCGATCCAGCGCCAACTACAACATGATTCCCCAGGGTCGGATGCCTTTTCCCCTTTTCTTTTCCCGTGCCACCTAGTGTGACACCCTGATACAACAAGCAGTCTTCACCTATCTCCGTAGTCTCACCTATCACGACACCCATTCCATGGTCAATAAAGAGACCGGCTCCTATCTTTGCAGCAGGATGTATCTCTATTCCTGTCAGAAATCTTGCAATATGGGATATAAACCTTGGCATGACTGGGATTTTGAGCCTCCACAAAAAGTGACTTATTCTGTGAATAAATATGGCGTGAAAGCCGGGATATGCGAGCAAAACCTCAATGATATTCCTTGCAGAAGGATCCCGTTCAAAGACAGCGCTCAAATCCTTTTTTATTTCATGCCAGAAACCCACCTCAATTCATCTCCTCTAATATAACCATGTTATCAGGCTCACGATTAACAACCTTATATTTTCATAACTGATAAACTACTCAGGTTGTCATTCCCGAAGTCTTTCTATCGGGAATCCAGCATCCTTGTAGAAG
>JAJOKM010000051.1 GCA_021129835.1 Thermodesulfovibrionales bacterium
CGAACGAAGTGAAGCAATCTGGGCGGGATTGCCACGCCCTTCGGGCTCGCAATGATATTTTCATGCCTTTTGTGTGTTGAAAGCACATATAGGTTTCATAATTCGTAATGTTAGGCCTTATATGGGTGTCTCCACCATATATGTTACCATATATAACATAATACTTCCCCGCCAGCGCCTTTCATGCGGCACTCCTTATCGCTTAAAAGGCCACTTGATGTTGTGATAATCGCAACGCCCATTCCGCCTATAACCCGTGGTATCTCACCTTTTCCAGCATAAACCCTTCTCCCAGGTTTGCTTATCCTTCTAAGTCCTGATATTATAGATTCACCTTCATGTGTATATTTAAGAACTATCCTTACGATGCCTTGTTTTTTATCCCTTATAATTTTATAGGATTTTATAAACCCTTCTTCCTTTAATATCTTTGTAATCTCTATCTTGATTTTGGAGGCAGGGATATCCACCCTCTCATTTTTCACAAAAGTAGCGTTTCTTATTCGAGTTAGCATATCTGCAATTGGATCAGTTAACATTTTTGTGCTCCCTTCCTGCTTTTTTCACCAGCTTGATTTTGTTACTCCAGGAACTTGTCCCCGAAGGGCGAATGTCCTGAAGCAGATCCTGCAGAGTCCGAACTTTCGCAAATAGCCTCTTGGCCTGCCACACATATTGCATCTATTGTAAACCCTGACGCTAAACTTAGGCGTCTTTTTAGACTTCTCAATTAGACATGTCTTCGCCAAAAAAACCTCCTAATATTGCACTTGATTAGACATTCCTGCTGTCTTTCTTTTTAAACGGCATTCCCAGCTGTTTTAGCAATGACTTGCACTCTCCATCTGTCTTCGCTGTAGTGCATATAGTAATATCCATACCATACACCTTCTCCACTTTATCATAATCTATCTCATGGAATATATACTGCTCCTTCAGGCCAAAAGAATAATTCCCGTTACCATCAAAAGATGTCACAGGTAGCCCCCTGAAATCTCTTATCCGCGGTAACGCCAGAGATACTAATTTGTCCATGAATTCATACATCCTTTTACCTCTCAAGGTAACCTTGCATCCCAAAGGCATGCCTTTTCTGAGTTTGAATCCTGCTACTGCCTTTTTTGATTTTGTAACAAGAGGCTTCTGACCCGTAATATCGGCAATATCTTTTTCCAGGACAGTAAGGAGTTTAATGTTCTGGATAAGTTCACCAATAGTAACATGAACAACTATCTTTTTAAGGACGGGAACCTGCATGATATTTTCATAAGAAAACTCCTTCATCATTGCTGGGACAACATCTTCCACATACCTTTCTTTCAATCGTGGCAACACTATTAACTTATGACCTCCTTGCACCTTTTACATTTCCTGAACTTTTTCTCGTCACCAAGAACTACAGTGCCAATCCTTGTAGGCTTATTGCATTTGGGGCATATTAACATGACATTTGATATATGTATTGGCGCCTCCTTATCTATTATTCCACCCTGTTTCTGCTGCCTGTTAGGCTTAATATGCTTCTTCACCATATTTAAACCTTCAATGATAACTTTTTCTTTCACGGGCAGAACAGACAATACCTTTCCACTCTTACCGCTGTTTTTCCCAATTAACGCTATTACTATATCGTCTTTTTTAATTCTTAAACCCACATCATCCCTCTATAGAACCTCCGGGGCAAGGGATATAATCTTCATGAATTCTTTCCTTCTTAGTTCCCTTGCTACCGGGCCAAATATTCTTGTCCCTATTGGCTCCAATTGATTATTTACGATAACAACAGCATTCCGATCAAATCTTATATATGAACCGTCATCCCTTCTCGTCTCTTTGCTTGTCCTGACTACAACAGCTTTTACCACGGCGCCTTTCTTCACATTGCCCCCAGGCGTAGCCTCTTTAACGCTTACGACTATTGTATCCCCGACCCTTGCGTATCTCCTTTTTGAACCTCCAAGCACTCTTATACAAAGAACCTTTTTAGCTCCTGAATTGTCTGCTACTTCAAGTATGCTCATTGGTTGTATCATATTTACCTGCCTTTGCTATCCAGCGCTGTGATCACCTGCCACCTCTTTTCCTTGCTCAACGGTTTGCTCTCGATTATTTGAACCATATCCCCAATCTTACACCTGTTTTCTTCATCATGTGCCTTGAATTTAGTGACCTTGCTTATGGTCTTCTTGTATAGGGGATGTTGAAATGTTCTTGTTACTGCTACAACAGCAGTTTTATTCATCCTATCCCTAATCACTTTACCCGAATAAGCCCTCTTAGGCATTTCAACCTCCATCCTTAACTGTAATCATAGTTAGCACTCTTGCTATGTCCTTGCGAACATGGCGAACTCTTATATTATTTACCAACTCCGCTTTTGCGATTTGAAATCTGAGATTGAACAACTCTCTCCTTAAATCCATCTCCTTTTGTCTTAACTCATCCACCGATAAATCCTTGAGTTTAGATGAAGCCTTGTGTTTAAGGGATTTCATGACGCAACGACCTCTCTCTTTACAAATTTCGTAGCAACAGGCAGTTTTCGAGAAGCACGTCTGAATGCCTCCTTTGCTATATCCTCGCTAATACCTGAGACCTCATATAATATCCTTCCTGGCTTAACTACTGCTACCCAGAACTCAGGATTGCCCTTTCCCTTTCCCATTCTCGTCTCGGCAGGTTTACGTGTAATAGGCTTGTCAGGGAATATCCTTATCCAGACTTTACAACCTTTCTTGGAATACCTTACAATAGCAACCCTTGCTGACTCAATTTGCCGGCTTGTTATCCGCCCAGGTTCCATAGACTTCATAGCAAATTCCCCAAAACTGACATAGGCCCCCCTATGGGCCTTACCAGCCATATTACCTTTCATCATTTTTCTGTATTTTACTGTTTTAGGCGCTAACATAATTTTAGACTCCTGCTACAGAATTTGCTGGTTGCACAGGAAGTATATCCCCGGTATATACCCAGACCTTAACACCAATAGCCCCATAAGTCGTTCTTGCCTCGGTAAAGCCATAATTCACATCTGCCCTGAATGTGCTGAGGGGCACCCTGCCTTCCCTGTACCATTCTGATCTTGCTATTTCAGCGCCTGCCAATCTCCCGGAGCACTGAACCTTTATCCCTAATGCGCCAAATCTTAATGCCATCGAAACAGCACGCTTCAACGCCCTTCTGAAGGCAACCCTTTTTTCTATTTGCAGGGCAATATTTTCTGCTACAAGTTGAGCTTCTATTTCTGGCTTTCTGACCTCTTTTATATCAATAGAGACCTGATTCTCTGTAAAGCCCTTTATCTCTTTTTTCAGTTTTTCTACTTCCACGCCCTTCTTGCCTATTACTATCCCTGGTCTTGCTGAATTTATTATAACTTTCAGCTTCTGCCCTGGTCTTTCTATCTCTATAGAGGAAATACCGGCATGGAATAGCCTCTTCTTAATCAGTTTTCGAATATTTAAATCCTCATTAAGATGTTTTGCATAGCCCTTCTTAAGAAACCACCTTGATTCCCATGTCCGGATTATCCCAATTCTGTTGCCAATCGGGTTTGTTTTCTGACCCAAATTACTCCTCCCTATACTTTAATATTAAATATCAAATATCAAAATTATTTGCTCCAGAACATTTTGCATTTTAATATTTGGTATTTAAATTGCCTCATATTAAAATTGCCTTCGTTTATTCCCTGGCAAGGATAATTGTTATATGAGATGTCCTCTTTTTTATAACATTAGGCCTACCCATAGCACGCGGTTCCATTCGCTTCATTACAGGTCCCTGGCCAACAATGGCAGTTGCTATCTTCAATTTATCAATATCTATATGCCTCTCTTTCTTCTCAGCATTTGCCATCGCAGATTTTAATAGCCTTTCAATATGCCGCGACCCCCTATATGGCATATATTTAAGTAATACCAAAGCATCAGATGCCCTTTTGCCTCTGATGAGGTCTATAACTCTCCTTGCCTTTCTCGGCGTAATTTTTGCGTATTTTAAAATCGCCCTTGATTCCATATCCATTAATTTTTGCCTGTTTCAACTTTTCCTGAGCCGGCATGTCCCTTAAATGTCCTTGTTGGTGAAAACTCGCCAAGTTTATGACCAACCATGTTTTCAGTCACATACACTGGAATAAATCTTCTTCCATTATGCACTGCAAAGGTAATACCTATAAAGTCAGGCACTATTGTGGATCGCCTCGACCATGTCTTGATCATCCTCTTCTCGCCTGTTGCTATTACAGCATCTACCTTTTTTGCCAATTTTAAATCTACAAATGGTCCTTTCTTTAAAGATCTTGGCACTTATCCTCCCTACACTTTAATATTAAATATCAAAATTCAAATATCAAAATTATTTACTTCAAGACATTTCGCACTTTAATATTTGATATTTAAATTGCTTTCTATCTATAATTTATTTCTTGCGTTTTTTTATAATAAATTTATCTGTCCTCTTATTATGTCTTGTTCTTACACCTTCTGGTTTTCCCCATGGTGAACAGGCGGGTCTACCACCAGAAGCCTTTCCTTCGCCGCCACCCAATGGATGGTCTATAGGATTCATCGCAACTCCTCGTACATGTGGTCTTCTGCCTAAATATCTTATCCTTCCCGCCTTGCCGTATGATATATTTTCATGATCAGGATTTCCGACCTGTCCAATGGTTGCCATACATAAAGTCAATATTAACCTCACCTCCCCAGAAGGCATCTTTATCTGGGCATACTTTTCTTCTTTTGCAACAATCTGAGCGGCTGCCCCAGCAGTTCTTACAAGCCTTGCACCCTGCCCAGGCCTTAATTCAATATTATGAATCATTGTTCCGAGAGGTATCTTTGCTATAGGCAGTGCATTACCTTCTTTAATTTCAGAATCAGGACCTGCCACCACCGTGTCTCCAACATTCAACTTTATAGGTGCAAGAATATATCTCTGCTCGCCGTCTCTGTACTTCAGTAAGGCTATTCTTGCACTTCTATTAGGGTCATACTCTATTGTTTTAACAGTAGCCGGAACGCCTGTCCTGTCCCGTTTAAAATCGATAACTCTATGCATCCGTTTACTGCCTCCGCCTCTTTGCCATACCGTTATCCGCCCTGTATTATTTCTGCCCCCTGTCTTCTTTAGAGGCCCTGTAAGAGGTTTGTGTGGTTTATCAGTAGTTATATCTTTTTTATAATCTACTGCACTCTGAAATCTTCTTCCAGTTGATGTTGGCTTAAATTTCTTTATTCCCATTTTTCTTTTCTTTGTTGCTCGCCACTTATTACCTATCGAGGGCCTTTAAAGGCCCTCGATAATATCGAGTTTTTCGCCTTTCTTTAGTGTTATTATTGCCTTCTTTCTGTCCGGAGTCCTGCCTGCGAACTTTCCAAATCTCTTCAGCTTACCTCGCTCATTGATTGTGGCAACCTTTTTCACTTTTGTCTTAAATATCTTTTCCATAGCTTGCCTTATCTCATGTTTATTGGCATCAGGATTAACTTCTATGAGGATCTTGCTTTCATTCTCTTTTAAGCTCACGGCTTTTTCTGTAAGAAGTGGTCCTCTAATTATATCGTAAATTGTCTTCATCGGTACCCGCCTCTATAACACCTTGCAATCTGCTATGCAAATTTAATATGGCGTCTTTAGTAAAAATGATATAGTCAAATACTGCGATGTGATATGCATTAAGGTCTGACACCCTTATAATATCTGCTACTGGGATATTTCTAACAGAAAACAGGACATTTTTGTATTTCTCTGATGCCTGCGTTTCGGGCAGCACTATAAGTACCGTCTTTCTACTGAATCCCATATTCTTTAATATACTTGCCATTTCCTTTGTATTTGCCTTTTCCATAGAGATGGAATCTAATACAGCCACCTCGCCATCAGATAATTTCATAGTCAACGCCTTAGATAGTGCAACTCTCCTCATATTCTTCGTCAGCTTAATGGAATAGTCGCGAGGCTGTGGCCCAAACACAACCCCACCACCTTTCCAGATAGGAGACCTTATACTTCCAGCTCTTGCCCTCCCTGTCTTCTTCTGCTTATAAGGCTTTCTGCCGCCTCCTCTCACCTTGCCTTTGGTTTTTGTGGCACTGGTGCCCTGCCTTTGATTTGCGAGGTAACTTACGACCGCAGTATGTACTACTGATTCAGATGCAGCACTGCCGAATATTGCTTCTGATAGCTCTATCTTCCCTTTTGAATTGTTATTTATATCTTTAATCTCTATCTCAATCATACTATTTTACTTCCTATTATAATATTTATTATACCTGATTAGACATCCTGATCTTTCTTTGATGCCTGATCTCCACAATACCATTTATAGCCCCTGGCACAGCGCCTTTTATAAGGATAAGGTTTAAATCCGGACGGACATCAGCAATTGTCAGGTTTTTTGTAGTAACCCGTTTACTACCCATATGTCCTGCCATTTTTATCCCCTTCCAGACTCTTGATGGCGATGAACTGCCACCTATGGAACCAGGCGCCCTGTTATGCATTGAACCATGAGAACCAGGCCCCCCTTTAAAATTATGCCTCTTCATGACCCCTTGAAACCCTTTTCCCTTCGAAATCCCAGATACTGCCACAATATCGCCCTTACTAAAGATATCTGCCTTAATTATATCCCCAACATTCAAACCATCCATCGAGAATTCCTTTAATACCCTGAATGATTGTGTCCCGGCCTTCTTGAAAATACCTTTGATGGGGTTTGGCATCTTTTTCCTCTTCCTCTCCTCAATAAAACCGATCTTTACAGCCTCGTATCCGTCCTTCTCTAATGTCTTAATCTGTATCACTTGGCATGGCCCTGCCTCCACAACTGTAATGGGCACTATTTTGCCACCTTTGATAAATATCTGGGTCATTCCTATCTTTTTTCCCAAAATAGATGTCATAGTTTTATCTCCACATCCACTCCCGAAGCGAGTTCCAGCTTCATCATCGCGTCTACTGTGTCAGGAGTTGGATCATGTATATCTATAAGTCTATTATGTGTCCTTATCTCAAATTGTTCTCTCGACTTTTTATCCACATGTGGCGACCTCAGAACAGTGAATTTATTTATCTTTGTTGGCAGCGGCACTGGCCCCCCAATCCTTGCACCTGTCCTTTGTGCAGTATCTATTATCTCTTTTACAAAACGATCTAGCAACTTGTGGTCATACGCCTTTAACTTTATCCTTATTTTTTGGTTCACTTTTTTACCCCAACACCCCTGTAACTACACCAGCGCCTACCGTCCTTCCACCCTCTCTT
>JAJOKM010000132.1 GCA_021129835.1 Thermodesulfovibrionales bacterium
AAAGTGGTAGTTCAGAGCTTGGAGTTAAGGGTGAAAAACAACAGATGCAGATCAAGAAGTCAGAAGATAGGAAGTTGAGAAAGCAGAAAGATAAAAACTCGTCACTTGTTACACACCAGCCGCCATCTGCCAAAAAAACGGATATGCATATCCCGTCATATACCATCCCTGTAAAGATATTACCCCTTAATGAAGATAAATTCAGCCCATTTATTAAAGGCAAAAGGTCAACTCTAAATGAATGCCAGATGTTAATAGACTATATGCAGATGACTGTTCAGAGTGGCTTTGATGAACTCATATGCTTGGGTGCAATAGCCGGTATCGAAAAATACTGGTATCAGATCGAGACTGTTAAAAAAGTGCTCAAGCATTTTCATGGAAGGGTCCTTCTATGCGATGAGGTGGGTCTTGGAAAGACTATAGAAGCAGGGATGCTCATAAAGGAATATCTTATGAGGGGAATGATTAAGAATATCCTTATACTTACGCCTGTGACTCTCGTGTCTCAGTGGAAGGAAGAGATGCTGTCCAAATTCCAGATTGAGTTTCTGACGATCGATGACATTGATTCTCAAGCGAATTCCGACGGCTTCTGGAAAAACAGGTTCATAATAGCATCTCTTAATACCGCGAAAAACAGCAGGAACATGCCATTAGTTATTGAGCAATTTTATGACCTCGTGGTCGTCGATGAGGCGCATCATCTAAGGAATAGACGGACCCTGTCGTGGAAACTCGTTAATCAGATTAAAAAGAAATTCATCTTTCTTCTAAGTGCCACGCCTGTCCAGAACAACCTCATCGAACTCTTTAATCTTATTACCCTTCTGAAGCCAGGACAGTTTAAGACAGAGAAGCTCTTTAAACAGGAATATGTAAAAAGAGGCAATCAGAGGGTCCCGGTAAATAAAGAAAAATTGAGAGAACTCTTAAGGGATGTGATGATAAGAAATACAAGGAGCGCCATAGATCTTAAGCTTCCGAAGAGGTTTGCCACAACCATAAGGGTCGAGCCTACTGCCGTCGAAAGCGAGATTTACAACGTAATCAGTGATTATCTCAGAAGACATGATCTCAAAAAACCGATGATTAACCTCCTTTTAAAGGAGGCAGGCAGCAGTCCCTTTGCCTTAAAGAATAGCCTCTTGAAAATAGGAAAGCCCTTTGCTAAAGAGGGGAAGGGGGGATTTGAAGGTATCATCGATGCCCTTGATGATAATAAGGCGACCAGCAAAGGCGAGGCCCTTTTAGAGATACTTATGAAAAATCCCCATGAAAAAAAGATTATCTTCACGCAGTACATAAAGACAATGGACTACATTACAAATCTGCTACGAAGGGAAAAAATCCCTTATGTTACTTTCAGCGGTAATATGAGGGTGAGAGAAAAGGATTTAGCAATTGCAAGATTTAAAGATGAGATCCCCGTCCTTGTCTCTACTGAGTCTGGCGGCGAAGGAAGAAACATGCAGTTCTGTAATACAATCATAAACTTTGACCTTCCATGGAACCCAATGAAAATTGAACAGAGGATTGGGAGGCTGCACAGGATTGGGCAGACCAGGGATGTGTTTATATTCAACCTCTCTGTGAAGGATACTATTGAGAATTATATCATAGACATACTTGACAGTAAGATAAACATGTTTGAGATGGTTATAGGAGAGATAGAGCCAATCCTCGGACATTTGGGTGAAGATAAGGACTTTGAAGATATAATTATGGAAATCTGGCTTAAAAGTAAAGATAAGGATACCCTTAAACACGACTTTGAGCTGCTTGGTGATGAGATAGTAAACGCCAAGTCTGAATATCTTAAATCAAAGGTTCTTGATGATGAGATATTTGGTGATGACTATGAGATATAAATACATAATTACACAGACCCAGCACTCAGCATCCCGGTACTTAAGGCGCTCAGCACTTAGAGCGATGAGTGCTGGGCAGATTACAGAGGCAAAAGAAGTATTGAGGACAATTTCAGAGGTAAAGAATGAATAAGAGTCTATCAGAGGTGATATCAGATATACTCTCCTATCATGGCGCCCTTGTAGAGGAAACAGATGGTGGTTGTCTGGAGGTGCTCTGTCCTGATAGTCTTTCGAGCGCCCTCGGGTTCAAAGAACATGCAATATTATGTTTCTCCTACGATAAGACCGGGAGAGAAGCCATTTATGCCTCTTATGATTCCGAGCTATTTAAGGCAATGGCAGGATTATTAAAGAACAAGGGAGAATTCTCTGCTGTCTCATTCAGATCCTCTCTGCCGAATACTGAAAAACTATTAAAGGTCATGCACAAAAAAATTACCTTGAACAATGCTACCTTTCGCTTAGAAAACACAGAGCTAAAAAGCATCTCTTATTTGTTATGCTATTTTAAATATATAGCCATATCTGATGAAAAGCATGAAGGCATCATACAGGTGCTAATAAATGAATTGAATCTATCTGCCGTCCCTTTTGAAAATGGTGGAGTTCGACTTGAGGATTCAGCAGAGGAATTAAAAGATATCGAGAGGCATAACTTGAAGACAGTACTGCAATCCTCATATTTTGCAGGCGTTGGAATAACAAAAGAGAGGCTGAAGGAATTTATCAAGAGTCTTGAAAGGAGGCTTAATCGTAATATTCGCAGGGTGCATGAATATTATGAGACCCTCAAGAATGAGGCAATAATTGCAGCACAAAAAAAGGCAGTTTCGATAGAAGACAGGCCGATCAAAGGAGAAGAGGTTGATGAACTACTGAAAAAGAAGATAAATGCCATCGAAACAGAGTGTAAATGGAAAATTCAGGACTTAATAACTAAATACTCCCTGAATATCCAAATAGAACCCGTGTCAGTTATCCGCGTAGAGACCCAATCGCCTGTATTCTGGATAAATATAAAAAGGAGGCTTGCTACAAGGTCATTCCCTATTACCTATAATCCAGTTATTAAGCAGTTAGATGCCTTACCGTGTGAATTATGTTTTAACCCTACGAAGCCTTATTATATATGTGATGATAAACTCCATATCATCTGCAGCACGTGTTTTAAAATATGTCCTGATTGTGGAAAGCAATACTGCGGCGTATGTTATAGAAAAGGATGTCCAAGGTGTAATGTGAGGCAATGATATAATTTCATATCTGCCTGCGCCGTGAGTACGCCAGACAGATAGATTTTTGGTGAGGCAATTCGTGGTGTCTATCCCCCCACTTGCTTGGAACAGACAAAGAAGGACGACCTATGCGACTAGTAGTGGCAGACATGGAGAAATGTATCGGTTGTCAGAGTTGTATGTCTGCATGTGCCAGAAGGCAAGGAGAGGCAGGGCTGGCCAATACCTGCATAGGTGTTAAGTCTGTCGGGGGCATGGCAAGAGGGTTTATTGCAGTAGTCTGCATAGCCTGCGATGCTCCTTCTTGCGCAAAGGTCTGTCTTACAAACGCCCTTAGTCCCAGGGAAAAAGGGGGGGAGTGCGTTTCAGTGCTTCTGACTGTATCGGGTGTGGTCACTGTCGCGATGCCTGTCTTATAAAGGCAATTTCTGGAATACCGAGATAAATAAGCCGGTGATCTGCATCCATCGCGGTTATTGTGTCAAGTATTGTCCTCATGGGGTGTTGAAATTCGAGAAGGAGGAGACCAGAGATGCTGAAGCATGACCCACTCGCAAATGTCCTTTATCTGGATCTCTCGAAAAAAAGCTTTCGGATAGAGCAAAGACATGATTTATTCGAAAGGCATATGGGTGGTGCTGGCGCCGCCATTCAGCTTCTTCATGAGGAGTGCCCTGAAGGGTGCGATGCCCTTTCTCCAGAGAATCCAATTGTATTTGCGGTAGGGCCCCTGACAGGATTATTCCCCCTTGCCTCAAAGACCGTTGCCATGTTTAAATCACCTCATACTGGGAATCTGGGGGAGAGTCATTGCGACGGACGAAGTGCTATTGCTATCCGTATGGCCGGATACGGTGCCATTGTAATAAAAGGTGCAAGCGACATACCACTTTATATTGCTATCCACGGCAATCAAATCTATTTTCGGGACGCTTCTTCTTTATGGAAGATGAAAAGTGGCTTTACTGCAGGCCGTATTATCAGAGAAAACGAGCCAGGAGCAGGATTGAGGACGATTATGCGTATAGGCAGGGCCGGGGAGGAACTCGTCTCATACGCATGCGTAACTACAGAGACCTACAGACATTTTGGCAGGCTTGGATTGGGAGCGGTCTTTGGAAGCAAGAGACTTAAAGCCGTCGTAGTTTCTGGTAAACGCTCCCTCCCTATAAATGATAAGAGGCTTTACCGAAAAGTGTATGACGAGATTTACCACGCGGCCGTAAACTCCCCCGCGATGAAAAAATACCATAACCTCGGGACGGCCGGAAATGTTCTGTCTTTAAATGAATTCGGCGGATTACCCACAAGAAATCTTAAACAAGCCAAATTCGAAAAGGCTCTTGAGATTTCTGGTGAGGCGTTTGCCAAACAGTATCTTGGCAGGCGACTTTCCTGTTCTCACTGCCCTGTAGGATGCATACACATTGCTGCATTAAGGGAATCTTATGAAGATGAATCGTACTTTTACAAGACATCTATGATCTCCTACGACTATGAGCTTATCTATGCATTGGGTTCTATGTTGGGCGTGTCTGATATCGAAGGGCTATTAAAATTGATGGACAGGATAGAAGTATTGGGTCTGGACGCGATAAGTACCGGAGTAATCCTGGCATGGGCAACAGAAGCACAGGAAAGGGGTATTATATCTAAGAAAGAGACGATAGAGATCGAATTTAGCTGGGGGAATTATACTGCCTATATGAATGCAGTGCAATTGATTATCGAGCAACCAAATGAATTCTATAAGAGGCTTGCAAAAGGGGTTGTACATGCGGCCTGCGTTTATGGAGGAGAGGATTATGCCCTTGCCTTTGGCGGCAACGAGATGCCAGGATATCATACAGGTCCCGGAGCACATATAGGGGCTTTGATTGATGCAAGACATAGTCACCTGGATAACGCCGGCTATAGTATTGATCAAACAGCGTCTGCTGAAAGGCATTTTACACCTGAGGGTGTTGCTGAAGCCCTGTTGGCTGAGGAACGCTGGAGGCAGGTTCTATCAAGTCTTGTAGTCTGTTTCTTTGCCAGGGGAGTATACCGGCCAGATATCGTCTTAAGGACACTCCAGGTATCAGATTTTAATTTTAGTATAGATGATATCCACCGTATTGGAGATGAGATACACCGAGAAAAATATAGATTCAAGATCCGTGAAGGATTTTCTCTGGATAATCTTCGAGTGCCTAAACGAATTTTTGAAACTCCATTGCCCGTTGGCAAATTAGATGAGGAGTTCATCCATAAGGCTGCCCTGTATGTTAAAGCCGAGGTATTAAAACACCCTCTAAGGCCCAAGGTGTCTAATTGATATGTGTAATTAACTTAGGGTATAATGAATATGATTTAGGAGAGATATGAAGAAGCAGACGCAAAGCAGTTACTCATTATTCGTCACTTTTTTGGTGCTTACTGCTTGTTGCTTACTCTTTACAAGTGGTTGTGCCACAACAACAGTTGCACTGGATCAAAAAAGGCAGGCTGATTTTCACTATAAAATGGGTAGGGCCTATTTAAGTGAAGGCAGTACTCAGATGGCCTATGTCCACCTGCAAAAGGCATTGCGACTGAGCCCTGATAACAAGGAAATCCTTAACAGTTTAGGAGTTGTCTATCTCCGTCTGGAGGAATTCAAAAGGGCAAAAGACCTCTTTCTTAAGGCAGTATCCATAGACCCTGAATTCTCAGAAGCATATGCTAACATGGGTGTAGCCTATATGAAGACAGAGCAGTGGCAGAATGCCATAGAGTCTTTTGAAAAGGCATTATATAATCCACTCTACCGGACCCCTGAAAAGGCATTTCACAACATCGGCATGGCACATTATCGGGTTGGGCAATTTGAACTCGCTATCGATGCATTAAGAGACTCTATAAGAAGGTCTCCTTTATTTCCATTCCCACATTATGGGCTTGCCCTTGTCTATAACAAAACAGGCAGATATAAGGATGCTGCCTTAGCACTTAAAAGGGCAGTTGAATTAGACCCTGTATTTAGGGGAAATAAAGCAAAATTTACGGAGCATGTAAGACAAAGACTTCGTGTAGAGAGGGAAGAGACGGATAACAGGGATTTCATGGAGATAATAATGAGATCGTGGTAGGTCTGGAGGCGGCGAGCGGATTCGAACCGCTGCATCGAGGTTTTGCAGACCTCTCCCTTAGCCCCTTGGGTACGCCGCCGATAACAACACTTTTTAGCAGATAACACATAGTAAATAGCAGAAAGATGCCTATTCGTTGATCATCCACTTGTTTTATAGAGCGGGTGGCGGGATTCGAACCCGTGACCCCAACCTTGGCAAGGTTGTGCTCTACCACTGAGCTACACCCGCATTCAATTGAGTCGTTTATCTGGAGTCGTAGAGTCAAGCAATTGACTTAAGAACCACGCTTTTTCTTCCAAAACTATCAATTTACCTTCTAACTCCTTAAGCCTTTTTTCTGTCTCTTTTTTTACTTTTTCAAAACGTTTTTCTGTCTTCTTTTTTATGAAATTAATCTTCTCTGCAGTCTCTTCTTTAAATAACTCAATCTCGAGCAGGAGGGAATTAAATCTCTCATCAGACTCTTTCTTTAGCGACTCAATTTCAAACATTACTTGCTCTAACTTTTCTCTGATGAGAACTTTTTTCTCATCATTTTTTAATTTTAAAGACACCATACTAAAGGCTATCACACCCTTATCGATTATGTCAATTTGCCTAATGCCAATAGCAAGAGAGCCGTTTAGTTGATGCCCTCTGAACACCTTTTTTTAGGCTTTTGCAAGAGTATCTTGCCTGGAAATAGAGATAGAAATCTCCAATTTATAAAGCCTCTTGCAAAAGTCGTAAAGTATAAGATTTCTCCCGGAGCCTGTCCTGAGCGTAAATACTAAGATTCCTCGCTTCGCTCGGAATGACAAAAGCGAAGGGATCGAAATGACAAAGTGGCTTATTGCTGTCATTTCGAAACATGAAATGCTGAAAAATCTTCAAACAATCAGCATGCTTGATAACCTCTAAATCACCCTCACCCCCGCATCAAGTGCGGGGCAGGCTCTAACCCTCCTCATCAAGGGGGAGGGCATATTATGTTACCAACTCAATTTGGGAA
>JAJOKM010000163.1 GCA_021129835.1 Thermodesulfovibrionales bacterium
GAAAATGTCATTGCGAGCCCGAAGGGCGTGGCAATCCCGCCAGGATTGCTTCACTTCGTTCGCAATGACAAGTGAAGAGCAATAACAAAAAAATATTTACAGAAGAATAACTTAAGAACCTTTGAACAGTAGTCGTTAGCCAGGTAGCTGGCTTAATATTAAAGAAATAGAGGAGGTAGTAAAATGCCAATGTATGATTTTCAGGGGAAACAGATAGAGCTTGATGATGATGGATTTCTTCTAAACCTCGATGACTGGTCAAAGGAGCTGGCTATAGACATGGCGGGGAAAGAAGGGATAGAGCTTACGGAGGCCCATTGGGAGGTTATTAATTTTTTGAAGGACTATTATAAGAAGTATCAGATTGCTCCGATGATCAAGGTTCTCGTAAAAGAGATGGGAAAGATGATGGGAAAGGATAAAGGCAATACCAAGTACCTTTATCAACTCTTCCCGGCAGGACCTGCAGTGCAGGCGTGTAAGTACGCAGGACTCCCCAAGCCCACAGGTTGTGTGTAGTCTTGTGCTAAGGACTAAGGTTTGGTGTCATTGGGTAAGCTGGGCGGCATCCTTTTAGAGTGCTAATAATCAGTGGAGCCGGTTATAAAATATGAGTCTGTTCGATCTCATTTCAAGAAAAAAGGCTACTATTTTGAGAAGGTGGTTTGATGCAATAGTGAGCACTTACAGCCCTGAGGCCTCAGGCTTTTTGAGAAAAGAGGGAAGTCAGTTTGCTAATCCTGTAAGGCACACAATACAGAAGGGCATGGATATACTTTTAAGTGAACTTGTTCGTGATAGTGACTTCAGTGAGTTTCCGCCTCTTCTTTATGATGTTATCCGGATTAGGGCGGTACAGGGCTTTGCTCCCTCACAATCCATCTCTTTTATCTTGTTACTTAAAGGTATTGTGAGGGAGGAGATAAAGTCGCAAATATCTAAAGGGCAGTTTGATAATGAGTTGTTGCAATTAGAGTCTAAAATCGACAACTTGGCACTTAGGTCCTTTGATGCGTATATGGAATGCAGAGAGAAAATTTATGGACTCAAGCTAAATGAGCTTACTAGAAATAAGCCACCTGCTGAAGCTGCCCAAAAGGGCAGGTTATGAACTTAATAAATATATAGTCGCAGGCTCTTATAGAGACGGTACTACAGAGTAATTTGAGGAGCAGTTAAATTATGAACATTCTGTTTTCATTTTTTGCAGCAATAGTGCTTGTCTTGCTAAGCATAGCGGGGATAGTCCTAGCGGATATGTATCTTCTTTTCGGAGTAATTATCCCATATGCAGCCGTAGTTATCTTTACCGTCGGCGTTATTTATCGTGTCCAGAGGTGGGCTCGTTCACCAGTTCCATTTAGCATACCCATAACCGCTGGTCAACAAAAAACCTTGCCATGGATTAAGCAAAACAGGATCGAAAATCCGTCAAACACTGCCGGGGTCATTGGAAGGATGTTGTTAGAAGTGCTTCTCTTCCGCTCCTTGTTCAGGGGTTTGAAGTCTGAATTAGCTGGTGATTCAAAGGTTGTTTATGGTTCTGCCAAATGGCTATGGGTGGCCGGACTGGTATTTCATTATTCCTTTCTTATAGTTTTACTCAGACATATAAGGTTTTTTACTGAACCCGTCCCTTTCTTTTATCCTATCCTTAAAGGTCTCGATGGGTTCATGGAGATAGGCATGCCGACTCTCTTTATAAGCACAGCACTATTTACGGCGGCTGCTACTTACCTCTTCTTAAGAAGGGTCTTTATCCCGCAGGTGCGATATATATCGAACGCCGCAGATTATTTTCCGTTGCTTCTGATCATAGGGATCGCAGTAACCGGAATATTGATGCGCCACTTCATGCCGACTGACCTAGTGGGCATTAAGTACATGATGATGGGACTGGTAACCTTCGCCCCAATCGTCGTTGATGGTATAGGTGTCATCTTTTATGTTCACCTATTTCTTGTGAGCGCATTATTTGCTTATTTTCCATTTAGCAAGCTTGTCCATGCAGGTGGTGTCTTCTTTAGTCCTACTAGGAATCTTACTGCTAACAGCCGTGATTTTATACATACTAACCCATGGAATTATCCTGTGAAAGTTCACACATACGAAGAGTATGAGGAAGAATTCAGGGAAAAGATGAAGATGGTCGAAATACCAGTAGAGAAGGGGTAAATATGCCAAAACTTCCTAAGCCAGAAGAGTTATCAAAAATAAGCCTTATTCCGCCAGAGAAGTCGTGGATGGACGCACCTGCTGAGATAAGAGAAGGTATGTTCTGTCATCCAGCAAAAGTTAAAGAACTCGAAGCAGTTAGTTTCCCTAATGCCCACAAGTGGTCTGTGATGGACAAAGACTGGAACCTTCCAGTCGATTGGAAAGAGATATTTTTAAACGGTATAAAAGAGCGCCTCTTAAGGTACCGCTCCTTCCATGTATTTATGGACATCTGTGTGAGATGCGGCGCATGCGCCGATAAATGTCATTTTTATATTTCTACCGGCGATCCAAAGAATATGCCTGTCTTGAGGGCAGAGCTCCTGAGATCTATTTATAGAAAATACTTTACGGCATCAGGAAAGATATTCGGTAAATTTGCAGGGGCAAGGGAGCTCACCGAAGATGTACTAAAAGAGCTGTGGTATTACTACTACCAATGCACAGAGTGTCGTCGATGTTCGCTCTTCTGTCCCTACGGCATTGATCAGGCTGAAATCACGATGATCGGCAGAGAAATTACAAACCTCCTTGGACTTAATATAGGATGGATAGGGGGTCCTGTTGCCAATTCATTCCGAACAGGCAATCATCTTGGTCTTGAGCCACATACACTTAAGAATATCATGGAGACATTGGCAGATGATATAGAGGAAGTAACAGGCATAAGGATTGATCCTCCAATTAATAAAAAAGGCGCTGAGGTATTGTTTGTTGCTCCTTCAGGAGACCTTTTTGGAGACCCAGGAGTATATACCGCAATGGGATATCTCATGCTGATGCATGAGATAGGACTTGATTATACATGGAGTACTTATGCCTCTGAAGGTGGGAACTTTGGCTTCTTCACATCAATGGAGATGGCAAAAAGACTCAATAGCAAGGTGTATGCAGAGGCAAAGAGATTAGGCGTAAAATGGATTTTGGGCGGTGAATGCGGCCATATGTGGAGGGTCTGGCACCAGTTTATGAATACATGGAATGGCCCTCCTGATTTTCTCGAAGAACCCGTCTCTCCTATAACCGGCACAAAGTTCGAGAGTGCAAAATCGGCAAAGGTAGTTCATATTATGGAGTTTGTTGCCGACCTGATAAAACATGGCAAACTAAAATTCGATCCGAGTCGAAATGACCACCTAAAGGTCACATTTCATGATTCATGCAATACTGCAAGAGGCATGGGGATCTTTGAAGAGCCGAGATATGTCATTAAGAGTGTCTGTAATCACTTCCATGAAATGCCCGAAGAGACTATAAGGGAGAGGACATTCTGTTGCGGTAGCGGTTCTGGTCTGAATGCATCAGAAAATATGGAATTAAGGTTAAGGGGAGGGTTTCCGAGGGCGAGTGCTGTAAAATATGTCCGCGAGAGGCATGGCGTAAACATGCTGGCAAATATCTGCGCACTCGACAGGGCAGCATTTCCTCCGTTGATGAACTACTGGGTTCCTGGGGTAGATGTTGCTGGGATACATGAACTAGTAGGAAATGCGTTAGTTATGGAGGGAGAAGGGGAGAGGACGATGAACTTGCGGCTGGAAACACTGCCTGGCAAGGAGGAGGCAGAAGATGTATGATAGCGGCAAGGTAATTATCGGCATTGCGGTCTTTCTTGCCTTCGTGATGTTTCCGTTTTACATAAATATTGGTGTGGTCGTCGAAAAACCAGAGCCCTGTCTTGATACCCCTGTTATTCAGGCATTAGAAATAAAAGAGTGTGTTAAACCAGCACATATTATGAGGGCTACGCACATAGCACTGCTGGACAATTGGAAAGACTTAGCGAGCAGATATGGCGAGAGGCTTTTTGTGACCGAGGACAAGAGGGAATTTGATATAAGCCTCCAGATGACATGTATGCACTGCCATTCCAACTATGAAAGATTTTGTATGGAATGCCACGCCTTTGTAGCAATCGATGTAGGCTGCTGGGAGTGCCACGTAGTGCCTGAAAAGGAGACCATGAGATGATCAGCAGAAGGCAATTCTTGAAGATAGCCGGCATATCTGCGGCATGCGGTATAGGTATGGCTGCAACGAGCTCTTTTATAAAAGCAGGGGCGTCTCGGTCTGATGATACCCGTGACAGGCTGATAGCAAAGCGATGGGGGATGTTTATTGACACACGGAAGATTGATGAGAATGATAGAGAGAGGATCATAAATGCCTGTCATAGCATTCATAATGTGCCTAATTTCGATAATCCTAGGCATGCAGTTAAGTGGATATGGACAGAAGAATTCATACGTGCATTCCCTGAGCAGAGAGGCGAGTTTATTGCAGAGAAGTTAATACAGAAGCCCATTTTAGTGTTATGTAACAACTGTAGCAATCCTCCGTGTGTGAGGGTATGTCCAACACAGGCAACATTCAAGAGGGAAAGAGATGGACTTGTGTTGATGGACTTCCACCGCTGTTTTGGGTGCAGGTATTGCATGGCTGGATGTCCTTACGGGGCACGAAGCTTTAATTTTTGGGATCCAAAGCCTTATATTGAAGAAATAAATCCAGAATTTCCGACAAGGATGATGGGCGTTGTTGAGAAGTGTTCATTCTGCTATCAAAGAATCGACAGGGGTATTATACCTGCGTGTGTTGAAGTATCTAACGGGGCAATGGTAGTCGGTGATTTAAGCGATCCAGGTTCAGAGATTAGAATACTGCTCAGAGAACATATCACCATCAGGCGCAGACCCGAACTCGGAACCGAACCAAATGTGTTTTACAAGATATAGGAGGTATTAAGGATGCTCGAGAAGGCATTAAGCGGAGGCAGAGGATATTGGGCATTGGTGATTTCCTTGCTTGTCATTTCCGGTATAGGCGTTATTGCATACCTTTATCAGCTTGAGGTTGGCCTGGGAGTAACTGGGCTATGTAGAGATGTAACATGGGGATTATATATAGGGCAGTTTACATTCCTCGTTGGCGTGGCAGCTTCGGCCGTTATGCTGGTTATTCCTTACTACCTTCATGATTACAAAAAGTTTGGAAAGATTATCATCTTAGGAAAGTTCTTAGCAGTTGCCTGCGTTATAATGTGTATGCTATTTATTTTTGTAGACATGGGACAACCATGGAGGATACTAAATTTATTCCTATATATCTCCCCCCATTCACCAATGTTCTGGGATGCGACAGTCTTGGCCGGCTATCTTTCGCTTAATATAGTAACAGGTTGGGTTGTACTGCAATCAGACAAAAAAGGCGTAAAGGCGCCTTCATGGGTTATGCCGCTGATATATATTTCCATCCCATGGGCTATCAGTATCCATACTGTTACCGCTTTTCTTTTTGCAGGACTTCCTGGGAGAGATTTATGGATGAGTGCCCTCCTGGCTGCACATTTCCTGGCGTCGGCATTTGCTGTAGGTCCGTCTCTGCTGATATTGTTAGCACTTGGTATAAGGAAGTTCACAAAATTTAACCCTGGCAAAGAGGCTATTGCTGTGCTCGGCAAGATCGTCACTTATACGATGAGTATTTATCTTTTCTTCTGGGGCCTTAAACTTTTTACATGGTTATTCAGCCAAAAGCCAGGCTATCTCCATGTCTTTCAATTTCTCTTCGTCGGTATAGGCGAATATAACGCTATTGTCCCTATTGTCTGGGCGGCTGTCGTCATGGCAGTAACATCTGTTGTTCTCTTAATGATTGCTGCTCTAAGAAAGAATGAAAAGATACTCGCATTAGCCTGCATACTGGTGTTTGTGTCGCTCTGGATCGAGAAGGGATTCGTCTTTGTGGTCGGAGGGCTTGCTATTACTCCATTTAAGACAATCATAGAATATTGGCCTACCTTGCCTGAAATCGTAATTACGATTGGGGTATGGGCGATTGGATTTCTTATACTCACCATACTTTATAAGATAGCGGTATCAGTAAGGGAAGAAGAGATAGCATAATCGAAACTGCTTAGGTGATTGCGTGATGAACTTAAAGACAACAAATACAATTAGAAGGGAGGTGATTGCAAGTGTATCATGTATCTGTAGACGCAGAAAAATGTGAAGGGTGTGAGGAATGTATGAATGCATGCCCAGTAAGTGTCTTTCAGTTAACCGATGGCAAGGCAGATCCGTATCAGGCTTCTGATTGTGAATTTTGTGAAAGCTGTATAAGTGTCTGTCCTACAAGCGCAATTACAATAACAGAAATGTAATGTAAATACTTTGTAACTACTCAGGTTGTCAGGTTCAAAGTTCACGGTTCACGACAAAAAAGGTTCCATGTTCACAGTTCGCGGTTCAAAGTTAACAATCTTTATAACCGTGAACCACTGAACCGTGAACCTAAGTAGTTACAATACTTTTTTGTTATTGCTCTCCATTTGTCATTGCGAGCCCGAAGAGCGTGGCAATCTTGGCGGGATTGCCACGCCAACATTCGATCCGCGAATCACTGCATCTGGCCTCACCTCTTGTCCTTCGAGCATTAACTTGCTAAACATGCGAAATGTCCCTTCAGTATCCCTGACGACGACTATCTTTTTTGGGACTGTCGCCAACTTCCCTCCAGTCGACTATTTTACCGGCATAAATACCCCTGATCTGCTCCCTCGAAAGACCGCTTACTGGATTTGCAGGGTGCACGACCACAGATATCCCTTCCATGGGAAATATGGGGACACATCCCATATTTCTCCCATAAAAAATGCGGTCTGAAAAATAACACTTACATGGGAGCCGCAGATAAATTTCAACTAAAAATTTGACAACCTCACAAATTTACCAATATTATGAAACAGTCTCATTTTATTGTAAAATACTATAAATACGACTATTATTGTCCAAGTTTTATTTTTTCTTTGATAGTATTGACAAAGAGTGTTAAAACGTGATATTTCTCAAGGAAGTTAAATCATAAATAAGACAGTCGCCTACTAATCGTTATGTGTGGAGAATGAAAAGGACGTAATGATGAATATAAACTTTGA
>JAJOKM010000058.1 GCA_021129835.1 Thermodesulfovibrionales bacterium
CAACCTATTAGTAGTCTGTAGGGCTCGTTCCCCGAACGGGCTTAAAAGGCTGGAAGGAATAAAAACGGCTCGTTCGGGGAACGAGCCCTACCACGATTCTATTCTGACTACCTGGATATTTACAGAAGGAAATCGTCTTAAGCGAGCTTTGTACTGCGACTCACAGTGGATTTATTCAATGGACAGAGATCAGAGGATGGAGGACATCAGAACTCTGAATACTGCCTTTCATAGAATACCTGAAACTTGAAGATGAATTTGATATTTAATTACGCCCCATAAAGGGTTACACTACCTTGATGAATTTAATAGGTAGTGTAGGGGCTTGTCCCCGTTGTCTACGCCTAAAATCGTCTACGCCCATAAAGGGCTACACTACCATGTGGATAACTACACTTTTTGGAGAGGAACCAATTTTTATTTGAAAGCCGCAATTAAAAAACTTGACATTTAATAGAGATTATCCAGTATACTGATTAACGAGATTTAATTTTAATTTTCGAGTAGTCAGGAAAATTATTATAATGCGTATTGACACTCCTTTAGGATAGATTAACATAGTAATTCTCCATTCTCTTTGGGAAAGGGCAATTGTTATGTTCGGGGGAAATTATCATGACTGCAGAAAAAAGCAGAGATGACATCCTTAATCGCATATTTTCTATTTCAGAAAAGATTGTGGCATTTGATGGAATAGATGATATCTTTGAACATATCGTAAAAACAGTAACATTACTTACAGGGGCCGAAGCAGCTACTATTAGAGTCTTTGATCTATCCACTGGCAAATTGAAGATAGCTAAGGGATTTGGACTTTCGAGCGGTTTTCTCTCGCAGCCACCAATTAAAATCGGAGAAGGCATTACCGGTAAGGTTGTTCTTGATGGAAAACCATTTCTTACGAGCAATGTATTGGAGGTTGGCCACTGTGTTCATAAAGAACTTGCAATGCTTGAAGGGATAAGGGCGGTAATGAGTATTCCGCTGAAGACAAAAAAAAACGCCTTTGGCTGCATTACTGTCTATAAAAAACACCGGATCCTTTTACAGAACATGACATTCTTGTCTCCAGTATATTTGCATCGCAGATAGCCGAGGTCATAGAAAAGATGTATTTTATTGAAGAACTCAAAATACAGGCCACCTTTGATTCGCTCACAGGGGTTTATAACAAAAACGCCCTCATTAAAGAACTTAATTCAGAGATAAAATTAACACTCAGGCATGGGCATGAAACAAGCATTATTTTTATAGACATAGATAACTTTAAAGATTTCAATGATACACACGGCCATCTCCTTGGAGATAAGCTGTTAGCTGACTTCGCAGGACTTCTGAGGCAGCACTGCAGAAAGACTGATATGATAGGAAGATTCGGTGGAGAGGAGTTTGTCGCTGTTGCGCTGCATACGGATAAAGCAGGGGCATTGGGTCTTGCTGATAAAATGAGAGAGGCTGTTAGCAGCCATAAGTTTACCGGTAAAGACGAGCATGTCTGCATTACATTTAGCGCTGGCATATCATCTATGCCTGAAGATGGGACTGAAGCAACGGAGGTCTTAGAAAAGGCGGATGATGCCATGTATCAAAGCAAACGCAATGGGAAAAATTGTGTAACAATTTTTTCTCCACAATTCACTGCTTACTAAAAAAAGCGGGAATGACGCTCCTTTACGACTTTTTACGAGTTTGTCAAGTAAAAATAATTCCTAACAAAGGCAATGAGGATACTTGACAATCTTTTCCCCGTATGGTATAGTGCATTTGGAAGCGATGAGCGGGCAAATCGTCCATCGCTTCACGGATTCATGACTAATTTTATAAAAAAATAAAAAAATGGTGGTGATGTTATGATTAAATTTGTTATGAATGCCTTTCCGAGAACCGGTTCAACCATTACTTATTGGATGTTAAAAGAAGGAGAACCAGATGCAATCCATCTTTATGAACCGCTGCACGACAATCTGTTCAAGCTGATTAACGAAGAAGGGAGTGTAATGCATGGCGGAACACTCTGGGATGGGTATCAAAAGGTTGACAAAAAGATACTTAACGAAATGTGGCTGAAACACAAAGACGCCACCACCCTACACCGATTTGCGGATTGCGAACCCTACATGGATGCAATAAACTCCATTGAGGGCGATGTTATTCTGCAGCCCAACAGGCTTCACTTTGTCTTAAAAGATGTGGCCAAAAAATATAATTGTAAAGTTGCTCATCTATGCAGAAAGCCGGCCGACTGTTTTCTGAGTTTTGCGGAAATCTTTGCCCTTTATGCGAAGGACCTGACTAAAAATTACAACTGGTGGATTGCAAGTATCACCGGCTTTGTGTCATTTTTTCAAACCAAGTACCATTTCATTGCCGAAAAGTTCCATACGCCGAGGGTAACAGATTTTTTGGACCAGTGGTTGATTGTATATACCTATGACAACTATTTTGCCGCCCAGCAGGCTGACGACAAAGACGTCATGATGATCTTTTTTGAAGATATTGTAGCTGGAAAGGGGGCTGACGTGCTTGAGGACTTCAGCGGTTGCAAATTCGGAGGCAGAGGCATGATCAAACCAGAAAAAGTCTTTGTGGCTAATGATGCCTTCAAGGAGGAAGTTGACGCAAGGATAAAGGCTCTAGGGTTGTCGAATATGGTTGAAGAGATGTATGAAATCGCTAAACTCGGAAAACTGTGATAACTTCACAAAGGTTAGACTTTTATGAAGTTATCAATATGATAAATAGAGGATGATCCACTTTATCTCTACTTTTCCGCCAATTATATGCGGAATTGGAGATTATACCAGATGTCTTGTCTTTATGCTGCCTGAAGACAGATGGAGCGTAATTTCTCCTAAAATAGAAGAGTTTGCGAGCTCTAACAGACCATGCCATCATAATGTCTCATATACGATTTCTTTATCTGAACCTCATCTGCCCTCAAATCTGGAGGGAGGGCTTCTCTGGTTTCAACATGCCTTTGGGATATGGGGTTCTCCCTCCGTTCCATTTATTAAACTTATTAGGGAAGCAAAAGAAAAAAGGAACAAAATTGTCGTCACTCTTCAGTCCATTCATTTTCAATCCATCGAGACACCTTATGGCCTTGACAAGAGGGAATATGAGCTTCTTAGAGAGATCATCTGCCATATTGATGCGCTTCCTGTGTTTACCGATGGAGCACACCGTGCTGTCGCAAGGGCATTCCCTGAGCACAGGGATAAGCTTACGGTTTTAAGACATGGCGTTTTGACCTCTCCTGATATGACATCGCAGGGTCGTGCAAAAAAGATATTCTTGACATATTTATTAGATCAGGTTAATATTTCGGGCATACAAAAGGAAGAATTAAGAAATCTGCATGCTCTTTTTTTCTCAGACAAAACGGTTCTGGTTGGCAATTTTGGTTTTATTACAGAAGATAGGGATCCGCTCTCAATTTATCTTTTCAGGGAAAAACTCCAAAAAAAACTTCCCAAACATAGGGTGATCGCAGTTTATATCGGGACAATTCAAAAAAGAACGGATAAATCACCCGCAGAGACCTTGCCTCTCTTGAACCTTCTGAAGTCAATTCATAATGGAAGAGACAACCTTTTTTTTGAAAACTATATTCCTGATGAAATACTCCCGTTTGCATTCCGTGCATTGGACTTCACAATTATCTGGTATAAAAAAGCCACGCAGTCGGGGAGAATGGCGTATGCACAAGGCGCCGGTTCATTTGTTGCAGGACAAGACATTGAGGGAATCGGAGAGACTCTTAAACTATCTGGTCTGCCATCCGCCGTTACTATGGATGAATTATCGGAAAAGGTTAAAAGACTTGTCTTAGAGCCAGGTCTCAAAGAATCTGCAGGGAAGAAAAACCAAGATTACGCTAATCGATTTTCTTTTAGATCACAGGCTCAAAAACATCTACTAATAACCCAGGCAGTCTGCTCTCAAAAAAAACTGCCTGTTCTGGACAGAAGCGTTTAAAATCCGACTACGAAATGCTTCATAATATGGTACATAAAAAAGGAGAATTAGGAAGATGAGAATTCCAACATGTATCCCTGTTGTTCCGAAAAATGCTAAAAAATATGTAAATGCCGTCATAGATAAAAACTGGATATCTTCTCTCTGCCTTGATGAAGATGTCAATTTTATCAAAAAACTTGAAGATGGCATGGCCGGATACATAGGCACAAAGTACTGTATCAGCACCACAAGTGGTTCAACCGCTCTAGATCTATCTCTTGCTACCTTAGGCATAGAACCCGGCGACGAGATTATCATTCCTTCCTTTACTATGATAGCCACAGCCCATGCGGTCGTTCATAACGGCGGAAGACCTGTTTTTGTTGACGCTGACGAAGAGACATGGTGTATGGACATTTCTCTGGTTGAACAGGTTGTTACACAACGGACAAGGGCCATCATTCCGGTGCACATTTACGGGCATCCTGAAAAGATGGACGAAATAAATGCAATCGCAAGCAAGTATAACTTATGTGTAATAGAGGATGCAGCAGAGGCCATAGGAACCCAATACAAAGGAAAAATGGCGGGAAGCCTCGGCGATATGGCCTGTTTCAGTTTTTATGCCAATAAAACAATTACCTCAGGCGAGGGAGGACTGCTGGCAACAAACAATGAAGATTTTGCGAAAAGAGCAAACATGTTAAAAGATCAGGCATTTGGAGTTCCGAGATTTATTCATGAAGATATCGGCTTTAATTATAGAATGAACAACTTAACTGCCGCATATGCCTTTGCATCATTTGAGGAAGTAGAAGATGCTGTTGATAAAAGAAGGAAAAACGCCAGATTATATCGCGAAGGATTATCCGATATAGAAGGCATTACACTGCCTCCGGAAAAGGACTATGCAGTAAACAGTTTTTGGATGTACGGCATTTTAATAGATGAAAAGCGTTTCGGTCTTTCTAAGACCGAAGTCAAGGATATTTTAAAACAGGGGCATGGCATAGACACCAGAGATTTCTTTTACCCAATGCATAAGCAGCCGAGTTTGATAAAAAAAGGGTATGTAAAGGATGGTGTCTTGATGCCCGTCTCCGAAATGCTCTGGGAAAGGGGACTATACCTCCCTTCAAGCACAAATTTAAAAGAGGCCGAGATAAGTTGCGTAGTTGAAGCAATAAAAAAGATAAATCAGTAATGAACCACAACCGGCATAATAACCGGCATTATATATTGCTATGTCAAGGCAAAGAAATTTAAGGAGCTGAATAATGTTTAAAACCATCGTAATAGGAATAGGATCTTTTGGCGAAAAAAGGGCTAAAGCAGTACAAGAATCTTTACTTGGTGAATTGATCGGAGTTGCTGACATTAATATTGAAAAGGCAAATGAAGTCGCAAAAAAACTGGGAGTGCCCTCTTATGCAGTGGATGAGGCATTCGAAAAAGAGGCAGATGTCATGACAATCTCCACCCCCAACAAATTCCATACGCCCTTAACAATAAAGGCATTAGAGGCAGGCAGGCATGTTTTGTGCGAAAAGCCTTTGAGCCTGAATGCAAAAGAAGCTCAGGACATAGTTCAGACAAGTAAAAAGAGAGGAAAATTCGTAAAGATGGGATCCAATCATCGATATTTTTCTACTGTAATGAGGGCATATGAAATATTTAAAAATAGAGAAATAGGCGACATTGTCAGTTTTAATGGCAGGATTGGCAATAATGGTGAAAGGATAAGGAAAAGCTGGTTCTGGGACAAGGAAATCAGTGGCGGAGGGACACTACTTGATAACGGCTGCCATCTTATTGACCTTGCAAGATGGTTTATGGGCGATTTTTCAGAAGCATTGGGTGTAACTTCAAATATTTACTGGAAGGATTGCCCTGTTGAAGACACAGCAAGCGGCATTTTCATCACAGCAGACAAAAAAATGGCCTTAATTACCTCTTCGTGGCGACAACTGGGGGGCTATATTCACTTTGAGATCAGCGGAACAGACGGCTATATTACTGTTGACGGTAGGTTTGACACGCATGGCGGGGATAAAATATACTGGAAAAGCAATAAAAACGGCTTAATAAGGTGTGAAGATTTCGGTCATATTCCTCCCCAATCCTATTTGTTGGAACTTAACAGCTTTTATAACTCCCTCAAAGATAACATGCAACCAGAACCTTCTGCGGAAGACGGCGTTAAGGTGATGAAAATGATCGATGCCATCTATGAAAGCAATAATCAAAAGGTATGCTTATGAAGACATTTGGCAAAGATTATGCTCAGTACTATGATGCGTTTTATCACGATAAAAATTATGCTGCTGAGTGTGATTTTTTAGAGAAGATCTTTAATAAATATTCACCTCAAAAGATAAAAGGCGTGATTGATTTAGGTTGCGGCACCGGCGGTCATGCTATTGAACTGGCGAAACGAGGCTATAAGGTTGTCGGTGTCGATATTTCTTCGGGAATGATTAATGCTGCGAAAAACAAATCACTAAACATCGACAATATAGATATACAGTTTCATGTTTCAAAAGTGGAGGAAGTAGCGTTATCAGAAAAATTCGATGCCGCTATATGCATGTTTAACGCTATTAATTATGTCACATCTGATGAAGGTCTTGAAAAAACTTTATCCGGTATCCATAAGCATTTGCGCAAAAACGGCTTATTTATATTTGACTTTAGGAACGGAATTACATCCCTTCGTTCCTACTCTCCCGTTAGAACAAAATGGGTAAACCATGAGGACAGGAGGATTCTTCGCATATCAAAGACAGAGCTGGATGCAATGGAGCATCTCTATCATACAACATATACATGTTTAACCATTAAAGACAGCCGGGTTATTCAGGAATTTAAGGATGAGCATACTCTGCGCTATATGTTCCCAAGAGAGGTGAAACATTTTCTTAAAAAGAAAATGTTTAAAATAAATTGCATGTGCCCATTTTTGAAGCTTGATGAAGCTGCAACAGAAAATGACTGGAATATTACGGTAATATCAACGGCTATAAATTGAGTGCCAACGGTGTCAGGTCTTGACATGTGACATAAATGAGAAAAAAACAGCCTGAGACACAGGATAATAATGGTTATGTCACATGTCAAGACCTGACACCACTTACCATGAGACT
>JAJOKM010000024.1 GCA_021129835.1 Thermodesulfovibrionales bacterium
CCCGACAAGCGGGAATGACAAACAAGGCTATTTCCCATACTTTTGCAAGAGGCTCAGATTCTGAGACAAATAGATCTCATAGGATATTTAAGTCTGGATATTCCGAGGTGAATAGAGAAGGGCAGATCCATGCCAAATACTGATGCTTACCGAGACCAATTAGACTAAACTTATGAAAAGGGAACTCAAAGAGAACATAATCAGAAATTTTTTTTTCTTCCTCGCCTCGTTATCTATCTTTTGTCTTGTCGGAATTGCAGTAGTCTTGATAAAGGAGGGGCTGCCTATTTTAGAGGAAGTCACTCTGGGGGAATTTATATTTGGAGAGATATGGTCCCCCATTTTTGAGCCACCGGCATTCGGGATTTTTCCTATAATTATAGGCGGTCTTGCAGTTGTTTTTGGGGCATTAACAATAGCTGTGCCTTTCGGGGTAGCCGCCGCAATCTATATTTCTGAAGTAGCACATCCTAAAGAAAAAGAGATTGTAAAGCCAACAGTAGAAGTCCTTGCCACTATCCCTTCTATAGTTTATGGTTTCTTTGGATTGGTCTTTATGGCTCCTCTTGTGAGAGATACCTTTGATATCCCTGTGGGCTTGAATGTCTTTACCGCGTCTATCGTCCTGGGTATAATGGCAATTCCTATCATAGCCAGCATCTCAGAGGACGCCATAGCCTCGATCCCTAATAGTATCAAGGAGGCTTCTTATGCCCTGGGGGCGGGCAGGTGGGAGACGATTATAGGGGTAATTATCCCCACAGCAGTTGGCGGTATAAGCACAGCCGTTATTCTGGGTTTTGGCAGGGTTATTGGCGAGACGATGACTGTTGCCTTGGTTGCTGGCGGGGCAGCAATTATACCTACTTCTATCTTTGACCCCGTGCGGCCAATGACTGCTACTATCGCTGCCGAGATGGGAGAAGCCGCAATAGGGAGTCCTCACTATTTTGCCCTTTTCGGCATTGCTTCCATTCTCTTTGGAATCACTTTGACTACTAATATAATTGCAGATATTCTGCTCCATAGGTTCAGGAGAAAACTAACAGGAGAGAGTTAGCATGAAAGCAAGGAAAATTAAAGAGCTTATCAGTTTTACGATATTAAGGTTAGCTACAGTAGCTGTCTTGTTAGCACTTTTTATAATCCTTCATTTCATTACGAGTGAAGGAATAAGGGTGATTAATTGGGAATTCCTGACCGAGGGACCGAGGGATATGGCGAGGGCAGGCGGAATTTTCCCTGCTATCTTAGGGACATTTTATACCGTTGTTGGCACCATGGCCATTGTGCTGCCTTTAGGAGTCGGAGCATCAATATATCTGACCGAATATGCAACCCAGGGAAGGGTTATAAGGGCGCTCCGCGTAGGGATAAATAACCTTGCCGGGGTTCCATCGGTAGTCTTTGGGCTCTTTGGGTTTACGGTCTTTGTGGTCTTTTTCGGTTTTGGCGCCTCGATCCTCTCGATCTGCCTTACAATGGCGGTATTGACGCTCCCTATAATTATTCGTTCATCCGAAGAGGCATTGAAGGCTATCCCGCAATCTTTTCGTGAGGCATCACTCGCCCTTGGGGCGACGAAGTGGCAGACTATTTACAAGGTTGTTCTGCCCCATGCCTTTTCAGGGATATCGACAGGTTCAATATTGGGCGCCTCAAATGCCGCTGGTGAGACCGCCCCCATACTCTTTGTGGGGGCAACATTTTTTATGCTGCACCTTCCGGATTCGATCTTCGATGAGACGATGCTGCTCTCTTTTCATATTTATGCATTATTAACGGAAGGTATATTTCCTCACTATCAAATCCCTATTGCTTACGGTACGGCATTAGTTCTAATCACCCTCATCTTAAGTGTAAACTTAGTAGCGATTGTCATCCGTAACCGTATAAGAAAGAAGAAGAAGTGGTAGCGCTTAGACAAAAGCAGTGATGATCAAAGCAGATGCTAAGAGCGGTGTCCAAGTGTTTGAGTTGCTATGAACGGTCACAACCTTGAACCTTGAACCTTGAACCTTGAACCTTGAACCTGAGTAGTTACAATAAATGTTGATTAAAGATTGATAAGCTGTTATAATTCGTGTAATCTTCCCTGAAAGACTTGCGGTAAGATTATAGTATATGGAGGTCTTGATAGTGACTACCTTCGAAGAAGAGTTAATGAGACTCAAGGAAAAGGTTCTGAAAGTGGGCGCGCTTGTAGAAAGGGCTATCAAGGACTCTGTTAAATCTATTATAGAAAGAGACGACACCATTGCAAAAGGCGTTATAGAAAGAGACCGCCAGATAAATGAACTTGATATCGAGATAGACGAAGAATGCATTCGCCTCATTGCAAGAAGGCAGCCGACGGCTGTGGATTTAAGGTTTATTATAACCACTATAAAGATGATTGCCGACCTCGAAAGGATGGGGGATCACGCAGTTAATGTTGCTGAAAGGGCACTGGAACTTAACAAGGAGCCTATGATGAAGCCTTATGCCGACATATCACAAATGGGGCGAATTTCATTAGGGATGACAAGAGATTCCCTTGATGCCTTTGTAAACAGGGACAAAAGGTTGGCAATGGATGTGATAATCAGGGACGACGAGATAGATGACCTGAGGCATGAAGTATTAAGAGAACTCCTTTTCTTTATGATACAAGACCCAACAACAGCATGTAGAGCGATGAAGATGAGCTTTGTCGCACAATACCTTGAACGCATTGCAGACCATGCCACAAATATATCTGAAATGGTTATTTATCTTGCAGAGGGGAAGATTATAAGACACATGACATTGCCAAAAGAGTAGCCCAGCAAAAAATCCGACAAAAGATCACATTTTTTCGTCTTCTTGACAGAGAGAATGCTGAAGTGTTAAAGTAACCACTCCGGTAGATTAGACTGAAGGGGATTAGGCTTTAAATTAGGCTGAAGGTAGATAGGCTAAAAGACTGTTAGGTTCAAACCCTTCAGTCTAACAGCCTATCTACCTGAGTAGTTACAATTATTGTAAAATTTCAAATAGAGAGAGGTGATTCTGAGTGTCATCAGTAAAGGTAAGAGATATAGAGTCTTTTGAGTCAGCCCTCAGGCACTTTAAAAAGAAGTGTGAACGCGAAGGTATACTTTCAGAGGTAAAAAAGAGGGAATATTACGAGAAGCCAAGCATCAAAAAAAATAGAAAGATCTTGGCCGCTCGTAAAAAGGGTATTAAACGGACAAGAGTAGTTTTTTCGAGATCGAGATAATTATAAGTCCCCAGCAAAAATCTTTGGGTTTTTGCTGGGGACACACCGCTTCCGAAAACTGAATTTCCGAAAAAAGAACCACAACTCATACACTCATTGTTATCGAGGTGATTTGTTATGAATCTATCCGCGCTTTATAAAAAGGCAATATCTATAGGGATAGAAAGCGACCCCAGAGGAAAAGATTTAGTAATAAGAGAGATAGAGAGACAAAAAAAGGAGTACGAAAAACTTAGGGACAGAGAAAAAGAGACCTTTGATATAGAGAGACTCGAAAATCCTTACCCAGACTCAAGAATACTCTACGGCAAAGGAGATGAAGAGATCAAGACAATCTTCGCCGGAATCGATATAGAGGTAGGAGAGGTTCTTTTAGCAGAGACATTGCGAAACAAAAATATCTCTATAGACCTTTTACTCTCCCACCATCCAGAAGGGAGGGCATATGCCAACCTTTATTCAGTTATGCATATGCAGGCGGACATACTGCATAAATTTGGTGTTCCCATAAGCATAGCAGAAGACCTCTTAGAAGAAAGAATAAGAGAGGTAGAACGAAAGTTGATGCCCGCAAATCATGCAAGGGCAGTTGATGCTGCAAGGCTCCTAAACATTCCGTTTATCTGTCTGCATGCTCCATCTGACAACATGGCAGCTTCGTATCTGCAAAGGCTATTTGATGAAAGAGAGCCTTATACCGTTGATGATATCGTTGAGTTGTTAAGAGAGCTGCCAGAATACAGAGAAGCAGAGAAGAACACTGGAGGCCCTAAAATATTAGCAGGTTCAAAAAACAGAAAGAGCGGCAAGATCTTTGTTGACATGACAGGCGGAACAGAAGGGTCAAAGGAGATTTTTCGGAACCTTTCACTTAGTGGCATAAGCACTATTGTTGCGATGCATCTAAGCGAAGACCATTGGAAAGAGGCCAAAAAAAATCATCTCAATGTCGTGATAGCCGGACATATAGCCAGTGACAATCTTGGATTGAACCTCCTCTTTGATCGTATAACTACAGACGACCCGCTGACAATTCTCGAATGTTCTGGTTTTAGAAGGTTTTCAGATAGAAAGACGTCCTATAAAGCTCAGGATGTCTGATTACACCGATTAAAAGGCAGATTACACCGATTTCTGAAAAACCCAGAAATCTCGGATCGGAATTTATGTAATCGGGTAGTTTTTATGGCTGAAAAGTGATGCAATGGGATATAAGGACTTAAGAGAGTTTATAAAGACATTAGAAGAGAGAGGACTTCTCCACAGGGTAAAGGTGGAGGTTGACCCTATTTTAGAGATTTCTGAGATTACAGATCGGATGTGCAAAAGCCCAGATGGAGGCAAGGCGCTATTTTTTGAGAGAGTAAGGGGCTCACGATATCCTGTCGTCACCAATATTGTTGGTTCCTTTGAAAGGATGAATCTCTCGCTTAAAGTTAATCGGCTCGAGGATGTCTCCAGCCGCATAGAAGAGCTATTAGACCAATTACCGCCAAAGACATTAATGGAAAAGCTTGCAATACTGCCAAAGCTTTTTGAGTTCTCCAAATACCTTCCGAAGAGAGTCAAAAATGCCCCCTGCCAAGAGATTATCGAAAGGGACAATCCTGATTTGAGCAAGTTTCCCATAATCAAATGCTGGCCCGGAGATGGACAACCAACAGATGAGGGGAGATTTATTACCCTGCCGATGGTCTTTACGAAGGATATAGAGACAGGCAGGCAGAATTGTGGCATGTACAGACTTCATGTCTATGATAAGACCACCACAGGAATGCACTGGCATATCCATAAGGATGGCGCAAGGCACTATGATAAATATCGTGCCCTCAACAAAAAAATGCCTGTAGCTGTTGCGATTGGGAGTGACCCAGCAGTTATATTCTCTTCGGCCGCTCCTCTGCCCGAACCTATATGCGAAATGCTTTTTGCTGGCTTTTTACGCCGGGAACGGGTAGAGATGACTAAGTGCATTTCATCAGACATAGAAGTACCCGCCAACAGTGAGCTTGTGCTGGAGGGCTATATTGAGCCCGGAGAGACAAAAATGGAGGGACCATTTGGGGATCATACCGGCTTTTACTCTGCTCCTGACTATTATCCAGTTTTTCATATAACCTGCATAACACACAAAAAAGAGATGCTATATCCGGCGACGATAGTCGGAAAACCGCCCATGGAAGACTGCTATATGGGAAAGGCAATAGGGCGAATATTTTTGCCCCTTCTAAGACTTATACTTCCTGAAGTAAGAGACATCTGCCTCCCGATGGAAGGCGTGTTTCATAACGCGGCGCTGATTTCTATGAAAAAGAGCTACCCGGGCCATGCAAAGAAGGTCATACATAGCCTGTGGGGTAGTGGACAGATGATGTTTGCAAAGCTCCTCATTGTCGTGGATGATGATGTGGATGTTCAGGATATGTCATACACTGCATGGCGCGTCTTAAATAGTGTTGACTGGAAAAGAGATGTAGTTATTGCCGAAGGCCCCCTTGACGACCTTGACCATGCCGCAAGCTGGCCAAGATATGGCTCAAAGATGGGCATTGATGCCACAAGGAAGACAAAAGAGGAAGGCATGATGCGTGACTGGCCCGATGAGCTGTTCATGTCTGAGGAGATCACAAGTCTTGTTGATCGGAGATGGAGGGATTACGGATTCTGACCAATAACCATGAATTATTCATGAAAGAGGCATTGAGGCTCGCTGCAAAGGCAAGAGGAATGACAAGCCCCAACCCCATGGTCGGGGCAGTAATAGTTAAAGACGGAATAATTATTGCAAAAGATTATCACAGAAGAGTAGGTGAGCTCCACGCAGAGGCCTCTGTGATATCGAAGGCCGGAAAGAACACAAAAGGCTCTATCCTTTATGTGACACTTGAGCCTTGCTGCCATAAAGATAAAAGGACATCCCCATGCACCGAGGCAATTATAAAGGCCGAGATCAAGAGTGTTGTTATTGCCATGGAAGACCCTAATCCGAAGGTCTCTGGAAGGGGCATAAAAATATTAAGAAGGCAGGGCATCGAAGTTGGCAGTGGAATCCTTGAAGATAAGGCAAAGAGGCTTAATGAGGCCTATATAAAATACATAACGGCAAAAATACCCTTTGTTACCCTAAAAGTAGCTATGACACTCGATGGAAAAATTGCAACACCCGAGGGACAATCAAGATGGATAACAGGGGAAGAGGCGAGGAGAACTGTCCACCTGATGAGAGGCAGTGTAGATGCTATCTTGACGGCTGTTGGAACGGTTAAGGCTGACAATCCAGAGCTTACAGCGAGGATAGCGGGCAGGGCGCTGACGTTGGCAAGGAGTCCTAAAAGGGTTGTTATAGATCCTGATCTCGAAATACCATTAAATTACAAGGTATTCAAACTGCCACCGGAGACCATTGTGGCAACAAGAAAGGGTCAAGAGTCGAGAGTCGAGAGTCGAGAAATGAGAGAGGAAAAGATTAAGGCATTAATTTCTAAAGGCGTAAAGATAATTGAGTATGAAGGCGAAAGACTATATTTAAAGTGGCTCATGAAAAAGCTTGGCGAAATGGAGATTACATCGGTGATGATAGAAGGAGGATCCTCACTAAGCGCCTATGCACTTCAAGATGGCATGGTTGATAAGGTGGTCTTCTTTATAGCTCCTAAAATAATTGGAGGGAAGGAATCAATGCCTGCCATAGGCGGAACACTTTATAAGAGGCTGCAAGATGCGTATCGAATTCATAATATAAATATAAAGAGAGTGGGCGAAGATTTGATGATCGAGGGATACATCCACTAAAGACGATCGTAATAGTTCAGCCATCTTGTCATTTCGAACGAATGTGAGAAATCTTGCTCAGGA
>JAJOKM010000137.1 GCA_021129835.1 Thermodesulfovibrionales bacterium
ATCCCTTTTTTACTGGCAGTTTAGTGTATCATTTTGCAGAAGAGCCAAAAAAAGACTGACAGATAGAGAAAAATGTTTAGAACACCCTCCCCTGTCCCCTCCCATCGAGGGAGGGGAAAATACCCACTTAAAATAGCGAGGAACCAGATTATTATATTTGATGATCTCGTAAAAAGTCGAATTTCCCCTCCCCTGGCGGGAGGGGACAAAGGGGAGGGGGATGTAAATGGTTGAAGTAGCACTATATTCACCCTCACCCCAACCCTCTCCCCTCAAAGGAGAGGGAGTTTTTTTGGCTTTTTACGAGACCATCATATTTATATTGCCAGGAAACCGGTGCAATCTCTTCCTTTGAAAATACTTTTTCGTTATTGTTCTTCGTTTGTCATTGCGAACGAAGTGAAGCAATCTGGGCGGGATTGCCACGCCCTTCGGGCTCGCAATGACATTTTCATGCCCTTTTGTGTGCTGAAAGCAGATGTAAGTTTCTTTGTGCCATTTCTCTACCGTATCAAGCATGTCCTTCCTCTACCCTTATAAACAATGTCTTATCAGATACAACGGGCAGGTTGTCTATCTCTCTGATTGCATTTATGACATCCCTCTCTTTTTTTACCATATGAGTCAGGACAACAAGGGGCACAGAGCCTCCAATCCTCCTGCCTTTCTGGATTACAGATGCTATGCTTATATTGTAATTGCCGAGTATTCCTGAAATTTTCGACAAGACACCCGGCTTATCAATCGCCGAGAATCTGAAATAATATATGCTCTCGATCTCTTCCATCTCTTTGATTGTGAGCGGCGATGAGACAGCCGAAAGGGAAGGCCGATTTATAGCCTCTGATTCATGTCCAACTATCCCTTTACCAATATCCACAATGTCAGCTACGACAGCGCTCCCGGTAGGCATATCTCCTGCGCCTCTTCCATAATAAAGTGTAGAACCGACGGCATCTCCTTCGATATAAACGGCATTAAATACACCGTCGACTCTGGAGATCAAATATTCATTGGGTATCATTGTTGGATGCACCTTCATCTCTATCTCGCCTGATCCCGTATCTCCCTTTTTTGATGGATAGGGCGGTTGGGATACCTTTGCTACGGCAAGGAGTTTTATCTTATATCCAAGCTCTGAGGCGAATTCGATGTCCTGCGCAGTTATTTTGGTAATCCCTTCCCGATACACCCTGTTATATGAGAGCGGTATCCCATATGCCAGAGATGAAATGATTGCCAGCTTATGAGCTGAATCTATACCCTCGATATCAAACGTAGGGTCAGTCTCTGCATAGCCAAGCATCTGTGCCTCTTTTAGTGCATCTGAAAACTCAACCTTTTCATCCGTCATCTTTGTCAGGATATAATTCGATGTCCCATTAATAATTCCGTATACGGCAATTATATTATTTGCGACGAGCCCTTCTCTCAAGACCTTTATTATAGGTATTCCTCCAGCAACAGATGCCTCGATCCCGATTTTGACGCCATGTCGTTCTGCCTCGCTGAATATCTCATTCCCTTCTGTTGCCAGGAGCGCCTTGTTTGCGGTAACGACATGTTTTTTATTCTTTATTGAGCGGAGCATAAACTCCTTTGCAGGATGAATCCCTCCGATAAGCTCAACGACTATATCTATGCCGGGGTCATCGATGATAGTGCTGACATCTGTCGTGAGTATACCTCTTGGAATCTTTACTCCCCTGTCTCTGGATATATCAAGGTCTGCAATTTTTTTAAGGACAATCTCAAAACCAGCCTTTTTTCTGATAATGTCACCCTGGTTGAGCAGTATCTTCGCTGCCCCGGCGCCTACGGTACCAAAGCCTATTATCCCAACAGCCACGCCCTCTTTTTTCATAGTCTTTAACCCCTGCTGAGTATTTTTTTAATGCCCTTAACCGCCTGTTTTATCCTATGCTCGTTTTCTACCAGGGCAAACCTGACATATCCATCGCCGCCTTCACCAAAACCGATGCCTGGAGATACCGCAACCTCTGCCTCGGTGATCAGAAACTTCGCGAATTCGAGAGACCCCATCTTCTTAAACTGCTCGGGAATCTCCGCCCAGACAAACATGGTTGCCTTCGGAGGCTCCACCTGCCAGCCTATCCGGTTCAATCCCTTTATTAAGGTATTTCTGCGTGATTCGTATGTCTTTCTTATATCCTCAACGCACCTCTGTGGACCTCTCAGGGCAACTATACTGGCAATCTGTATCGGCTGAAACATTCCATAATCAAGATAACTCTTTATCTTTACAAGGGTACCAACCACTTCCTTATTCCCGGAGCAGAAACCGACCCTCCAGCCCGCCATAGAATAGCTCTTTGTAAGAGAGAAGAATTCTACTCCGATATCTTTTGCACCGGGGACCTGAAGAAAACTGGGCGCCTGGTAGTCATCAAAGGTAAGGTCTGCATAGGCAAAGTCATGAACAACTAATATCTTGTTTTCTTTCGCAAAATCGACAACTCTCTTAAAGAAATCCAATCCATCTACTACCGCCGCCGTAGGGTTATGCGGAAAGTTTATTATTAACATCTTCGGCCTTGGCCATGTCGTCTTAAATCTCTTTTCCATCTCTGCAAAGAAATCAATACCTGGCCCAATGGATATATTCGCAACCTCGCCTCCCGCAATTATTACACTATAAGGGTGTATCGGATATGCGGGAGTCGGCGTCATGACAACATCGCCTGGCTGGACGGTGGCAAGAACAAGGTGTGAGAGACCTTCCTTGGAGCCTATCGTAACTACAGCCTCTGTCTCGGGATCTATATCTACATCAAACCGCCTTTTATACCATTCGGTGATGGCTACCCTGAGCTGAGTTATACCTCTGGATGCGGAGTATCTGTGGTTGCCTGGTTTTTTAGCTGCCTCGCAAAGTTTCTCGATAATATGCTTGGGGGCAGTCATGTCGGGGTTGCCCATCCCAAGGTCTATAATATCCATTCCCTTTTTTCTGTATTCCATCTTCAAGGCATTGACTATCGCAAATACATATGGCGGTAATCTCTCAATCCTGTTAAATTCAAACATTTACCCCCCGGTATCCATCTCCTCTGCATTCATCGAACTCCTGACCAATGGTCCAGAGGCAACAGATTCAAATCCCAGTTTATAGGCTATCCCTTTAAGCTCATCAAAGACATCTGGTTTTATGTATTCTACAACAGGCAGGTTCTTTTTTGAAGGCCTTAAGTACTGCCCTACTGTTAAAGAATTACATCCCACATCTCTAAGGTTATTAAATAACTCCACAACCTCCTCTATGGTCTCGCCAAGTCCGAGCATCAGACCTGATTTTGTCTTCATGCTGGGGCATATTCCTTTAGCATTCCTCAAAACATTAAGCGAACGCCCATAATCAGCTTGTGGCCTTACCTCGCAGTAGAGCCTCTTTACGGTCTCGACATTATGATTAAATACATCTGGCCCTGCTTCAAGCACAACTCTCAAGGCATCTATATCTCCGCCAAAATCAGGCACGAGCGCTTCTACCTTTGCTTTAGGCAATCTGCTCTTTACCGATACAATGGTATTAGCAAACTGAAAGGCGCCGCCATCTGGCATGTCATCCCTGGCAACTGATGTAACGACTATGTATCGTAAGCCCAGCTCCTCTGCAGCCTCGGCAACCCTTTCTGGTTCGTTTGTATCAACACCGAAGGGACCACCTGATTCTACAGAGCAAAATCCGCAGTTTCTCGTGCAACGGTCTCCTAATATCATAAATGTGGCAGTCGGTTTTGAAAAACAGAAGCCCTTGTTAGGGCATCTTGCTTCTTCACAAACCGTAGAAAGCCTATGACTCCTCAGCAGACTTTTTGTGGAGTACAGATTTGATGCCTTTGATCTGAGCCAATCAGGTAAACGCATAAATTCTTAAGTTGGTAATAGTTCAGCCCCCCACCCTCATTATGTTCCACATTTATGACTGGACACAGGAGAGATATGCAAGTCCCCTCTAATAAGAGGGGATTTAGGGGTGTGTTCCGCGAGAGGAATTACACACCCCGTCCGCTCCGCGTCCACCCCTCTTTTTAGAGGGGATTTTTTGCTCTGCTTGTGCCCGCTTCGCTGCCTCGAACCCTCGACCCCTTGAACCTCGGTGTCCAGCAAAAATGTGGAACATGATGAGCTCCCACCAGGGGGAGGGTTAGCCCCATTAGATGTTTACTATCTAACGGGGTAAAGGTGGGGAGTGAACTGCCGCATTAAAGCTAAGCATAGAGTATGGCACCATAATTATCGTCGGCATAGATTTTGTTGTTTTCGACAAAACTCCTCGCATTTGCCCCCATACTCTGGATTCTGTTTCTGTCGCTAAGAAAGTATCTCAATGAATCGGCAAGCGCCTCTTTACTATCGCCCTTTATTACCAGTCCTGTCTGTCCATCGATAATTAGTTCGCTTGGTCCCCCTTTATCGGATACAATGACCGGGAGTCCTGATGCCTGTGCCTCGATTACTACATTGCCAAATGTATCAGTAGTGCTCGGAAAGACGAAGACATCTGAAGAGGCATATATCTTGTAAAGTTCGTCACCAACGAGAAAGCCGGTGAATAAAACAGGATAACCTGTCAGCATCCGCTCCAACTCTTTCCGATAAGGACCATCGCCCACAATAATTAGATGGCATTTAGACCCGGCATCTACAATCTCTATAAAGGCGTTTGCCATGAGTTCGAGGTTTTTCTCCTTTGAAACCCGGCCGACATAGAGGAGTTTCGTCGATTCACCCAATCCGTATTTATGCCAGTGATGGGTATCGTTTTTTGCGGGAGAGAAGACCTCCGTATCCACCCACCGCCGTAATGGCCTTATCTTTTCAGCAGAAATCCCCTTCTCGATAAGCTCTTTTGTTGTGTTCTCTGAAGGGACGGTCACCTCATCCATTAAGTTATAAAACCATACCATGTATTTCCAGGCAATCTTCTCTAAAGATATGTCACCAGTAAGACTCCTCACATATTTTGGAACATCCGTATGATATGTGCCGGTCAGAGGGATATCCATAAGCTTGGAAATAGAAAGGGCGAGGAGACCGAGAGTTCCCGGGGTGCTCGCATGTATCCGAGTAAAACCTTCCTCTTCAATATAGTGGATAACATCAAGGATCGGAGGAAAATGCAGCTTAAACTCAGGATACTCGGGTAGCGCAAAATAATTAATGGATTTAAAGTTCATTACTCCGTCTTCAAATTTTGTCTCTTCGCCATCAGAATTAATTACTACTAACTCTACATCCTTTTTTTCCGCTATTTTGATGATCTCTTTTATTGTGATGGCTACACCATTTATATCATTGAGGGTGTCAGTAAAAAGGGCAATTTTCTGTCTCTTCCCTGTCTCTTCTGCCGATAAAAAGCTCATCTCTATCTCTTTTATCACCTGCTTGCCCTTATGCTGCTTATGAAAAGCAGCATAATATGGAGAAGCGAAGAGATGAATGAGTCCGATCGCGCTTACTGAGTTAATCAGCGAATTGATCAGATTTATAGCCCCGGATGATAAAGATATACTAGACAGCCTTTCAGTATATATATATACCATCTTGTTCACAAGATGACTCATTATTGTAAAGACCTTTTTGTTTGTCTCGACAGTACTGATCGTCTTGAGAAACTCTTTATCATTGAGAAGCATTTTCGCTTCCCTGCCTAAAATTTCTTCGAAACTCCTGTTGTTATAGTCGTTATGTATTTCGGGGCGCTTTTTTTTAATAAAGAATTTAACTTTATCTCGAACAGAAGGATTCCCCTGCTCGGCGTTAAAAGCCTTATTCATCAGGGTCTCCACAAAATAAAGAGGACTATTTTTCTTTGATCCAGACTGCCTTTTGAAAAAACGATATCCGGTGCTGTATAAATTGTGCGCATACGTTAAGACATTGCCACCATCGCCTTCTGCCCATGTCTTTCCCCCTTTTATTGAGTGGATAAATTCCTTCAGTGTCTCCCCGTCCTTCGTGGCAGTGTATGCCCTTCCTATAAAAAGCCCCCCGTGGTCATCAGAGCCGCCGACTATCGACTTTTTCCACGGGGTTTGCCCATAAGGCGTTATATTATATTTATTTGCGAGATGCAATATTTTTTCGGGTGTGAGAGCGGAAATGACAGATGACGCTGCATCATTGTATCTCTTTGCATTGATGCCACTTTTAGTCTCAAAGACATCAAATAACAGAAGCATCTTCTCTGCCATTTCGATCGAAAGCCTTCCGTCTATACTATAAAATGGATGAGCAACGAAGTGTGTAATATCGTTTTTCCGGAGGTAGGCAACAAGATCATAGATATTTTTTCTCAGATGCGTAATGTCGCTGAGTATTGCCTCATCGATATCAAGGACTACAACATGAACCTCGCATTCATTTTCGGGAAAATAAGAGGTCACCTCGACGCTTATAAAGGTGAATGGAAGATGGGCTATTTCGAGTGCTCCATTTATTGAATCATGGTCTGTTATGGTTACATAGTCCATTCCCTTTTTTCTGGCAGTATCGTAAATAAACAAAGGAGAAGTGTAACTTTCGGGGCAGTTCAGTTTTCTTATTGCCCATTCGGAGGATTTATTTGAATGGTATGAGTGCAGATGAAGATCGGCACGATAAAATATAGTCATAATAAATTATACCTATAACAGGTTAAAGATTACAAGCCTTCGAATTGCCTCGCCAAAAATCTGTGTAATCAGGTACAATAAAGATTATACCAGTGCCAGAGAGTAAAAAGAAGCTCAAAGAGAGGAGCATAAGAAATTGAATCTTGGCGAACTAAAGAGAACCACTGCTATAAACTATTTTGCATTGTGACACAAATTTCTGTTAGGTTTAGTTGGGGTAGTGTAGGGGCTTGTCCCCGTTCTTTACCCTTTAAATACTT
>JAJOKM010000036.1 GCA_021129835.1 Thermodesulfovibrionales bacterium
TAGCCCGTGTTAGGCGAAGTGGCTTTTAAGAGCTCTTGAAAGGGGCTTCTCTTTCAATACTCCTGCCATTTTTACCTCCTCTTCTAACCCGTCTTTTGGTGGCACAGGCATCTTGCCTATGTTGTCTGACAGGATAGAAGCTTAGGCCACCAGTAAGTATTATACTACTTTTAGGATGCTATACCAATGCACTTGTAACTACTCAGGTTCACGGTTCACGGTTCAAGGTTAACAAGCTTATATTTTCATGATTACTAAGGTTCAACCTGTTCAATTTTAATCGTTTTTCGACCTTGAACCTTGAACCTTTTTTTTGGACGATTTTATCTTCTTGACTTTTGCCTTTCCACTTGCTAATAATCGCGTATGGCAGGATGGGTAAGGTATATCTCTATCGCGCCCCCAAATCTACAGAATAATACTGCCGATGCGGACCGGCTTATAGGCGAATTAAAGACCCAACTTAATACCGATGCCATCGATATAGACCTTTATTTACTGAAAAGGTTGCCGGATCTTTTAAGGAGATGCAAATATAATGTTAACTGCATCCTTTTCAAGGATCGGGAAAGGTGGCTCGTCACAGGAGTTGCGCACCCGCAGGATATAAATCCCATATACGGTCTGGCCGTTGATCTCGGCACCACTAGGATTGTCTTGCGACTTATAGATCTTTCGACGGGACGTATTACGGCCGAGACATCTTCTGACAATCCTCAAATACCCGTAGGGCCAGACATATTGGCAAGGATACACTTTGCGGATCAGGATGGAGGGCTGAATAGGCTCAACAGAATGATTATCGACGGCCTTAACCAGATGATCATACGGTTGTGCGATTCCTGTAAAGCAGAGCCATATAACATATATTCCCTCTCTGTGGCCGGAAATACAGCCATGACCCATTTTTTCATGAGTCTCAATCCCCGTTGGATGATACGTGAGCCATATATTCCGGTTATAAACAGACCCGGCCTTATAAAGGCAGAGGAGCTCGGAATTAGGGTTAATCCTGCGGCCAGAGTTCTGATCTTTCCGAGTGTCGGCAGCTATTTTGGTGGAGACCTGATCGCAGGAATTCTATTTTCCGGATTAAACAAGGCAGAGGACACAGCCATTTTGGTCGACGTCGGGACAAATGCAGAGGTTGTAATAGGAAATAGAGACTGGCTTGTTGCCTGTGCCGGGGCAGCGGGCCCTGCTCTGGAATGCGGGGCAACAAAGATTGGCATGATGGCTGGCCCCGGTGTAATTGATCAGGTTGTTATCGATCATGATACTTATAATATTCGGTGGCATACTATTGACAACATGCCGCCTAAAGGGATTTGCGGTTCAGGTCTGATAGACCTTGCATCCCACCTTTTCCTTTGTGGCATGATCGACATCAAGGGCAAGTTAGTGCCTTCAGTATGCGGCAGCAGGCTAAATGAAAAAGATGGTATCAGGCATCTTGTGGGGGTGCCTGCAGAGGATTCCGCCACGGGGTCTGCCCTTACTATAAGCCAGGCAGACATTGACAGTCTCATCAGATCCAAGGCTGCCATGTATGCAATACTTGAGACTATTACATCTTCTGTTGGAATCTCTTTTAAGGATCTTTCGACATTTTATGTGGCCGGCACCTTTGGATCTTTTATCAATCCCAGGTCGGCCATCTCTATTGGAATGCTTCCTGATTTGCCGATTGACCGGTATAAATCACTGGGTAACAGCTCTATTGGCGGAACAACCATGGCGCTTACATCGAGTAAGTGTTTAGATGAGATCGATGGTATCAGGGGCCGCGTTACCTATCTTGAATTAAATGTAAATCAGGAATTCATGAATAGATTCAGCGCCGCCATGTTTCTTCCTCATACTGACCCCTTGCTTTTTCGTTCGGTAAAGGTGCGGACATCCAGAAACCCACAATAAAGATATGGCCTTTCTATGATAAGGACACCATCGGATTTGAGTTGTGAAAAAAGCGCTGCCTTATGTTACACTATGTTTGAGAGTCCACTTTTAAATATAACCATTGCCCTAATCAAGCCAAAATGAAACGAATCTTTTTTATTTCCATATCTGTCGCTGCAGCCATGCTAACATTTACGTTTGGCTTCTGGCTGATAGTAGTCACTGAAAATATGCTCAAGGGCTTTATCGCAGACTCTGTAAAGAGATACAATATTTCTGTCGTGACAGATGGCTTCAAAAAGGGTCTCTTTTACAGCTTTAGGGCTCAATCAATCGTCTTTAAAAGATCTGATGAGGAGCTCATCGTCGTTGATGACGTGGCCGGCAAGATTAACCTGCATTATCTCCTTCGGCTGAAGCCAACTTTGTCTTTAAGAGGGGATATTGGTGGTGGAATGGTCACGGGTGATATTAATCTACTCGAAAAGATCAGAGGCAGCAGTCAGTCAACCATCAACATTGACGGAGCGGGGATAGATGAAATACCAATATTCAGCGTCATAGGTCTATCCGGTGAGGGGATTCTTTCAGCGGAGTTTAAGTTAAAGAATAGGGTTGGCGAACTCAGATTCTCTATAGACGATACAAGATTCGAAAACCCGTTTCTTGCTGGAGTTACACTACCTTTAGAGGTGTTTCATACCATAAATGGAGTAGCAACTATGGAGGATGACAATATCGAGATCGCCTCGCTCACAATGAGAGGTGATGGTGTCCATGCAAGGATCAGTGGAAATATAGAGAGGAGAGTTACGGATGTGACAATCGAGATTATGCGAGACGCATCATTCGTCGATGATACCGCTCTCTTTTTGCCGATAAGGGATTACGAGGTATCGCCCGGCTATTATGTAATATCGCTAAGGGGTCGCACACCTTTTTAATCAAAGAATCCCTTTTTGCTATGTCTTAATTTCGAGATTCTATATTGCTGCTAAGAGGATATTCCTTAACCTCTTCGATGGCCTTTTTTGCTACTTCGACATTCTTTTCTATCAATTGAGAGACCTTGGCAAATTTACTCTTTACAACATCATCGAGGGCGGCAGTGGTCCCTGAAGCAACAAACTTCTTCATGCCGAATCTCTCTTCTATAGCTTTTTGCATAGATACCAGGGAGACCACCTTGGTAATACCTATTAATGCCCCCAGCATGGCTATATTAGCTGAAAGCTCTGTCCCAGTTATATCCATAGAAATGTTGTTTGCCGAGATGTAAAAGGTCTTTGCCTTTAGTATTCTCAAATCTTCACTATTTTCATCAGTAAGGGTCAAAGGCTTTTCGGCATTGATTATTAATATGCCTTCATCCTTCAGCCCAAAATAAAAAGGCATAGTATAACTCTTTCCGAGTGTAATCACATGGGGATGAAAAATCATAATTATATTAGGGTAAATGACCTCGCCGCGCTCAGATATCTCCTCATCTGAGATGCGCACATAGCTTTCTGCCGGGGCAAGCCTCTTTTCTGCACCGAAAAAGGGATTGACCGTGCTGCATTTACCATCCCTGATTACTGATCCACCTAAAAGATGGGCAGCGGTTACTACTCCCTGTCCGCCGAGTCCAGACATCCTTATAGCTAAACTACCCTGTTTCAATTGCCACCCCCTTTCTCCAATCCCTCAACAAATTCCCTTGCCTCGGGGCTAAAATACTCTTTAATTAAGTATGTCTCATCCTTTACTCTATCTTTTGCCATTTTTAGAGACTCTGAGGGCTTAAACTTAAAATTAGTAGGACAGGGGCAGTATATCTGGATATATGTCGAGCCTATTTCTCTAGCAATAAGGATTGCCTGATTTACTATCTTTCCGAGACGCTTTGGACTGGCCGGTGTTATTGTTGCAGCATAAGCACATCCTGCAGCGTGAGCAACCTCGGGCATGGCAGCCTTCGGAAATTTCTTTCCTGTAGGAGCCATATACAATACTGCCCTTTTCGGTGACATACAGCTCTCCTGACCTCCAGTGTTGGCGTATATCTCATTATCAAACATTATGGTAGTAATATTTTCACCTCTGAACCATGAGTGCATGACCGTTTCTAAACCAATGTCTCCGATAGCGCCATCTCCAGCCATTACTACCACATCCTTTGTCTTGTTCGGGAATCGAATCTGGAGGGCGCGTTTTAATCCTGTTGCAACAGCATTCTGATTGCCAAAGAGGGAATGGATATTATGGATGGCCACCTGAGAAAAGGCAAGGCTACTGCAACCGGTGGATCCCACAATTATCGTATCTTCAATGGCAGGCAGCGAGGCTAAAACAAGGCGCAAAGCTAGTGCCAGCGCGCAGCCGGCACATAGGGGATGTTCTTCGATCGCTTCCTTGAAAGTTCCTAGGTCATCAATACCGAGTTTCCTGCCATAGGGGCCATCGTTGACTAAATCTATATACTCCCTTGGCATTACATCTTCAAAGCCAGGCGAAATCTCGATTATACCTTTGTTCATCTTGCTACTCTCCTTATCTCTTCTACAATTAACTCAGGTGGCATTGCCATGCCTCCGTATACGCGTGGGGCGCCGACTACCTTGGAGTTATCTTCGATAACAGATCTAATCTCTTTTGCCAGCCAGCCAGATATATTAAATTCAGGGACAATAATTGCTCGTGCCCCTTTAGCAATCATCTTAATCTCTTCTGTAGGGAATGGCCTTATTACTTTGAATTTAATTAATCCAACTTCTATCCCCTCTTGATTGGCCTGCCATATTGCCTCGTGTGCCTGCGAGACTGCCGTTCCCGAAGCCATAATCAGGATATCAGCACCTTCATTTTCGGTCTCTATCAGTCCTCCGAGATATTTGTGTATATGTTTGCGAGCCCTTTCGGCGGCTGCTAATATCTCCTGCTGCCACGAAGCGTGACTGGCATAGCTTATAAAGTTGCTCTTCATTACAAATGGGTCACGCATCTGCCTTATAGGTGGTGTCTCCATGTCCATAGCCGGAACAGGAGATTTGTAAGGATCATAAGGGGGAAGCTTTATGTCATCTGGTGGTATCTCTACGATCTCTCTGGTATGGGTCACAAAAAAGCCATCAGCAAAGACCCCGATGGGCAGATGGACATCTGGTTGTTCAGCAATAATAAAAGATTGGAGTGTCATATCGAAGAGATCCTGAGCGGTTTCAGCATGAAATATCATCATCTTTGTATCTAACATAAAGCCGATCTCAATTGTATCAGGCTGGATAGTTAACGGGGAATTTACCCCTCTACAGAAAAAGTCACAGACAATTGGCAGTCTTGCCCCGGCCCATGTGGGGAACATCTCAAAGGCACGCAAGGTTCCCGGGCCGGCGGTAGCGGTAAAGACCCTTACTCCTCCCATGGCAGCACCAGCTACCGAAGACATAACCGCAAACTCGCTTTCTCCCCTAAAGTAATCCTTGATATATCCTTCAGCATAAATATCCCCAACTAAATGCATACTCTCTGACTGTGGAGTTATTGGATAAGCGATGGCCATATCTACATTGGCCCTCTTGACTGCCTCGCGAACCGCCTCGCTTCCCGTAATAAATTGTTTTTCTCTTTTGGCCTCAAAGAAGAGATATTCTGGGTCTACTATCTTTTGCTCGACCGTTTTTTTTGCCATCATTAACTACCTCCAACTGGTATAAATCCTCATTACACTTGATTGCCTGGCTTCGGAATTAAAAATTTCAAAATCCAAATACATTTATTCGAAATTTGGGCTTTGACATTTGTCATTTATTCTCTATCTCACAATATTTTCTTACCAAAAGAGCAAGAACTTTATGAATAAGATACCTAAAGTTCAGTGTGACAACACACGGGTTTTTGCAAGAGGCTCATTAAGTTATCGCTTAGATTCATACATTCATAAGAGATGTCTCGATGCTATATGCCTGCTTCTTTTTGATCACCTCTGTCAGACGCTTTATATCTTGAGCACGAACATCCCGCAAGGTGATCATGGCGTCTTCATGCCCATATTCGCCGCATAACGCAATTGTGTAGCAGTCTGTTCCTCCGCGTATAATTTTCAGGGCTATATTGGCATAGTGGCAGTGAACTCCTGCAAAGACACAGACATCAATTTTGTTATGCCAGATTGTGAGGTTTGGATGGTTTGGATTGATCTCTTCTTCAGGGTCGATCATCGGGTATTTTGGACGATAATCCGGCATCGGGATTATTTTTGCCCCGACGGCATCTGCCATCTCCTTTATCGCTCTGGCTTTTTCAACAGCCTTCTCACTCCATGCCCAGAGAATGAGAGGTCCCGGAAAAAAAGTTGGGTGCTTTGCCCCAAGTAACTTCTCAGCAATCGTACTCATTGCTTCCTCTTGAGTCACAATATGCCCTTCCACTAATGCTCTGCCCTCATCTGGCAGAACTACTCCCATAGATGCTGCCGCTGGCGGAAGGTAACACTCTGGCCCGGGCATGACCTGATAATTAACTCTGTTCATATAATGTCTCCCCCTATCATCATAATTCATCGACTAATCTCTCTTTTTAAAAAATGGGACATAGGACTACGCTCCAGTCTCTATCCCTCTTTTTAGACCTTTGCAAGAGGCCTTACTAACTGAGGCTATACTATCCTATAGCTACCTTAGCATTTGATCGCTCATATAATCAAGCAGACTACTAAAATAAACCGTAAAAAGACTTAAAAAAACAGGTTCTTCTCCAAATTTAGTAGTAAAGGGTGGCTTTTTTATTTGGGCTATAGAATAGAAGAAACCTACATGTGCTTTCAGCACACAAAGGAGAATGAAAATGTCATTG
>JAJOKM010000124.1 GCA_021129835.1 Thermodesulfovibrionales bacterium
TATTTGCTATTAATTTGGAATTTGGCATTTGGATTTTATTTGGCATTTGGATTTTATTTGGCATTTGGATTTTGAAATTTTTAATTCCGACTTGTTCGGGTTAGGCGTAGAGAATGAGTGATTTCAAGAAAAGCGCAACGGATAAGATGAATGGGGCGATAGAATCCCTGAAAAAGGACTTCATGTCCATAAGAACAGGGAGGGCATCCCTATCCTTATTAGAAGGATTAAGTGTAGACCATTATGGAACACCAACACCTATAAACCAGATTGCAACCATCGGAATACCAGATAGCAGGCAGATAACTATCACTCCCTGGGACCAGAGGCTTATAACAGCAATAGAAAAGGCTATACTAAAATCAAACCTTGGATTAACTCCTAATAACGATGGAAAGACTGTAAGGATAAATATCCCGCAACTTACCGAAGAGAGAAGAAAACAGTTGGTAAAAGTTGCAAAAAAGAGGGCTGAAAATGCCCGAGTCGCTATCAGAAATATAAGGAGGGATATAAATGATAGCATCAAAAAGTCTGAAAAAGAGAAGCACCTCAGCGAGGACGATACAAAAAGGCTTCAGGAAGAGATTCAGAAGACAACCGACTCTTATATAGCCAAGGTTGAAGAAATCCTCCATCATAAAGAAAAAGAGACGATGGAGGTGTAGAAAGGAGATCTAAATTGCGGATACGACCTTTTCCTTTAACGCTATTTCGACCTCTTCTGGCACAAGTCCCTTTACTGAGCCTCCAAAAGATGCTGCCTCTTTTACGATAGTAGATGTGAGAAAAGAAAATTCCTCTGACGGCATCATAAAGACCGTCTCTATTGCCATCTCGAGTCTTCTATTCATCAATGCCATCTGTAATTCGTACTCAAAGTCAGACACGGCCCTTAATCCTCTTATGATCGCGACACCGCTTTTGCCCTTCACATAATTGACAATCAACCCATCAAATGACTCTACCGATACATTCTCATAATCCTTGATCGACTCCTTTACCAGTCTCAGCCTTTCTTCAAGATTAAAAATGGGCTGTTTTTTGGGGTGTGAAGCAATTACTACAATTATTTTATCAAATATCTTCAGTCCTCTCTTGATGAGGTCAAGGTGACCGTTTGTTATAGGGTCAAATGTCCCCGGGTAAATAGCTAACTTCATACCATCTCCTTTGTATTAGTTTTTAGGGAGGCCAACAGAGTCAACGATGTACCTCCATATTTATAAGTTTTTACTAATCTCAACTCCTTAGCTACCGGCAGCAGAGTCTTTTTAGTGAGATGTTCGACAACGACAACGCCATCATTTTTTAAAATACCCCTTTTGCCAATTAACGGCAAGATCTCATCCAGCTCTTTAGAGGCATAAGGAGGATCGATAAATATTATATCAAAAACGGCATCAGTTTTTTTAGAAAAACGGCAAGCCCTGTCTCTAATAACCAGCGCTTTATCTTTAACCCCAAATTTCTCTATAAGACATTCTGTTCCTCTAACCCTTGAATGGTTATCATCAACAAACACTACTGTCGCAGCGCCTCTGCTTAAGGCCTCGATCCCTACAGCGCCAGTTCCAGCATAAAGGTCTAAGAAGGCGCTCCCGTCTATTTTAGTGCCGAGAATGTTAAAGATTGCCTCCCTCACCTTTGCCGAGGTTGGTCTTAATTCGCAACCCCTGCCCTTCTTTAAACAGGTCAACTTAGGGCTAATCTTTCTACCTTTTGCAATACCACCGGATATTCGCATCTCTTTACTCTGATTATCTCAAAGGCGGATTGATAATGCATTCATTTCTTGTCTCGCATCCTTCAATCTTTACAACCCTTCCTTTGATCTTCAGTCTCCCCTCGGCATAAAGCCTTATCGCCTCCGGAAGTATCTTATGTTCTAATTTCAGAATTCGCTCCGAAAGAGTTTTCTCGGTATCCTCAGGCGATACCGGCACAGCTGCCTGAATTATTACAGGGCCCGTATCCACTCCTTCATCAACAAAATGTACGGTGCAACCGCTAATCTTCACACTATAATCTATCGCCTGTTTCTGACTATAAAGGCCCGGGAAGGAAGGCAAGAGTGCTGGATGGATATTCATAATCTTACCCGGGAAGGCATCTACCAGAAGTTTTCCTACAATTCGCATAAAGCCAGCGAGTACCACTAATTCTACATCCCTCGCTCTGAGCTCCATGGCTACTTTTATGAAAAAAATATCCTCTGTAGGAAATTCATCTGGGTTAATATAAAGACACTCTATTGAATGCCTCTTTGCTCGCTCAATGGCATATGCATTGGGATTATCAACTATGAGCAATTTAATCTGGCAATTAAGTCTTCCCGCGGCTACCTCATCAATAATAGCCTGAAAATTAGACCCGCTGCCTGATGCAAGAACACCTACATTCAGCATAAATACCTCCTGAGGGATTTTGTGGCCCCTCTACAATTTAATTGTGTCATCTCCTGTCACTTAGCTCGTGCACCGATTCTACTGCCGCAATAGCACTTTCGACCGGTGTCTCTGGCAATATACCATGTCCGAGATTAAAGATATGCCCTTTTGCATCTCGTGCACCGGACAATATGCCCGCAATTCGTTTTCTTATCAGGTCCTTTGCGCCAAACAATACCGACGGATCAAGATTACCCTGGACTGCGATGCCATTTCCAATCTCCTCTATGGCATCTGTCATCTCGATCTTCCAGTCAAGTCCAATTATATCGGCGCCTGATTGCTTGACGAGATTCAGCATAGCGCTTGCATTAAAGGCAAAGTAAATAATTGGCACTTTACCTTTAAAAGCAGAGACTATCCTCTGAACATAACTTAATGCAAATCGGCTGAAATCAACAGGAGAAAGAATACCTGCCCACGAATCAAATATCTGAATTGCATGAACACCTTCATCTATTTGTGCCCGCAGGTAACTTATGACTGTATCTGTGATTTTATTCATAAACATAGAGAAAAATGCTGGTGTCTGGTACATCATTTTCTTGGTATTAATAAAATTTCTAGAACTGCCGCCTTCAATCATGTATGTAGCAAGGGTAAACGGAGCGCCAGAGAAGCCTATTAACGGAACATTTAATCTCTCTCTTAATATTTTTATCGTCTCCATTACAAAGGGTGTATCCTCTTCAGGCCTTATGTCTCTTAATTTATAGATAGCCGCCTCATCCCTAACAGGGTTATAAATGATTGGCCCCTTTGATTCTGAGAATTCTATCTTCATCCCTATCGCTTCAACAGGGATTAGAATATCTGAAAAGAGTATCGCGGCATCGACCTTTAAGATATCCACAGGCTGGATGGTCACCTCCGCAGCAATCTCGGGTGTCTTGCAGAGGGTGAGGAAATCGATCCTTGACCTTATTTTCTGATATTCAGGGAGGTATCTCCCTGCCTGTCTCATGATCCATGCGGGCGTGTAATCTGTCTTTTCACCACGGCATGCCTTAAGAAATGTATCGTTCATTATACCTTATCCCTCTCTTCCCTTTCATGTCTTCGCATTCCTCTCGGGGTATAACTGCAAAATGGTTCTTCTGCAAGGTAGTCGCCACAGACTGCATATGCCCTTGCCCTGCATCCTCCGCACACATCCATAAACTCACAGAGGCTACATTTGCCCCTATATTTCTTGAAGTCTCTTAATTTATTAAACAATTCGGATCTCTCCCATATCTCTTTAAATGGTTGCCGCAATATGTTTCCTGCTAGCTCAGGAAAGTAACTGCACGGCAGGACATTCCCCTCCAGATCAATCAGACAAATAAGTTGTCCTGCTAAACAGCTCTTTGAACTGCCTGTAGAAAACTTCAATGAGCGTCTCTCAAACTTAATTCCATCTTCTTTGGCTTTCTGCAGTGCTACCCTGTAGTATTGTGGTGCACAGGTTGGTCTCACCAGTATATCCTTTTCGTCTTTTTCCATCCGATAATGCCAGTCAAGTATCTCTTCGTAGTCTTTTTTTGATATGAGTTCATCCATTAACTCCACACCCCTCCCCGTTGGAACTAGCATAAACATATACCATGCGGTGGCGCCCAGTCCTTTGGCGAGGCTATAAACCTCTGTTATCTCATTCTGATTTCGCTTTGTAAAAGATGAGTTTATAATAAACTCTATGCCGTGTTTTTTGAATATCCTTGCCGCATTGACAGCCCCTTCAAATGCACCTCTTTCGGATCTGAAGTCGTCGTGCGCCTTCGCTGTTGAGCCATCGAGGCTAAGAGAGACTATTGTGATGCCTACCCTCTTTATTTTCTTGCATGTCTCATCCGTAATCAGCGTTCCATTAGTTGCAAGGCACATCCGGAGACCCTTTTCGGTGCCATATCTTGCAATCTCAAAGATATCACTCCTTAAAAGTGGTTCCCCGCCTGATAACACTACTACTGGGTTTGCATAGCTGGAGATATCATTTAGGATCTTAAATGCATCTTCTGTGGATATGTCAGAATATTCGTTCATCTCTCCTCCAGATGAGGAGCGACAATGTATGCATTTTAAGTTACATCTCCTCGTTATCTCCCACGCAATCCATTTCGGTATAAATTCCATGGCTGTTATTCTATTCTGGTCTTTCTACACCAGCGCCTGCTCTTTACCTCTTGCATCCGTTAACCCCCCGGATTTAGACTCCCAGGCGTAATATTCGATAGCCTTTAGCAGTGGAGCAAGGGATTCTAATTTAATGGATGAGACCCCAATTGCACCGTATCTTGATACTATATGTTCGGCCTCGTCTGCTGGTATTTTATCTGTCTTGTTGAAGACGACAATCAATGGTTTATCTGTTAGCTTGAGTTCTTTGAGGATATCACCGACAGAAGCCATATGCTGTTCAAATCTCTCACTGGATATGTCGACAAGGTGGAGCAAAAAGTCGGCATCTTCAAGTTCTTCAAGGGTTGCCTTAAAGGCTGCTTTTAAATCCCCGGGCAGATCTCTTATGAACCCAATCGTATCTGTTATTATGATGTCGCGATCCCTCGGAAACCTTAACCTCCTGCTTGCTGTGTCAAGAGTGGCAAACATCTTGTCTTCGGTATAGATTGAACTCCATGTGAGCGCATTTAAAAGGGTGGATTTGCCCGCATTTGTGTACCCGATTATAGATACAATTGGCATCTTACTCTTAATTCTCCTCTGCTTACGCTGTCTTCTGGCCTCACTCAAGGCATCGAGTTCCCTTTCGAGGCGGCTTATCTTATCACGGATGCGGCGCCTGTCCATCTCCAGCTTCATCTCGCCAGGGCCCCTCCCCCCGATGCCTCCCATCAGCCTCGACATGGCAGTTCCTTTGCCTGTAAGCCGCGGCAGGGTATATCTCAACTGTGCAAGCTCTACCTGCACTCTGCCATCGCGGCTATGCGCCCTTCTGGCAAATATATCCAGTATCAACTGCGAACGATCAATGACCTTGAGTTCTGTAGCTTCAGCAATTGCCCTCACCTGCGAAGGCGTAAGGTCTTGGTCAAATATCAACAGTGTTGCGCCCTTAGCCATGGCATCGACTAATATCTCTTTAAGTTTTCCTTCTCCCATGAGATATTTTGGGCTTACCGCCTTCAGCCTCTGTACAACTGTATCCAGGACAATAACATCACTGGACATTGCGAGCTCCTTTAATTCACTTATGGAGTCCTCCAATTCATATTTAGGCTTGGTGGACGCACTCACCAGTATGGCCATTTCCCTTCTGTCTTCCTGGTTAATCCCCCTCGACCTCGCCATCTCGTCTCCGAGGGAACTGATAAATTTACTGTAACTCAGGTCAAACCGATAAAAGTCAGAAGAGATCTCTTCATATCTCTTCTCCGAGCCATATGGCAGCAGGTGTGCTGCATAGATATTATGCGGCAGGCCTCTCCTTATACTTATGGCAGCGATCATATCGAGCCTGAGAAGCGCCATATCTGTGATATCTTCATTATTGAGTGGCTCATCAACCAGGTGGGTATGAATAAATCTAATGCCCCTTAATGCCTTTTTGCCAATAGGATAGTCATCAAGCCTTGGTATAAAAATCCCCCTTGCATCGCCTACGATAACATGGGTTATTGAGCCATCCCTACCTGCAAGGATGCCTATTTGCCTCTTAATTTCAGAGGAGAGTTCGGCTAAATACCGTGCAAGCTCTTGCGTAATCAGCTTATCTGCAGGAATTCTCCGGCGATAAATCTTCTGCAGAGAATGAATGTAGCCCTTTTTCAGTCCAGATATATTTCCGTAAATAGAAGCGATCTTGACTAAACCTCCTATTGTTATTATACCTGAATTTAGCGATTTTTATTTCAGAATCCTCATTTTGTAGGGCTCGTTCCCCAAACGAGCCTTTTTGTTCCTTCCAGCCCTTTCAGCTCGTTCGGGGAACGAGCCCTACAGAAAAAGCCATAAAAATGATGAAGGGTAGGTATGGAAATGGTGGTAGGAAGGCGGTTCAGTTGCACCTATCTTAAGGCAAAAGAGAGGATCGCCCATACTGCGGTAATTGTGAGGACCGAAAAACCGAGGACAAGCCCACTTATCCAATAAATAAACTCTCTTTTGTCTCTCTGCATCCTGTCGATGAGCTCTGTCTTGTCTCTTTCGGTCTTTTCATAAAGCTGAGTGAGTATCTCTGCCTTATCCCTCTCTGTCTTTGTGAGTATCTCTGTCTTGTCTCTTTCGGTCTTGGTAAGTATCTCT
>JAJOKM010000061.1 GCA_021129835.1 Thermodesulfovibrionales bacterium
TTTGATATTTAATTACGCCCATAAAGGGCTACACTACCCTGTGGATAACTACACTTTTTGGAGAAGAACCAAAAATTATAGCAAAATGTAGCTTAACTACCAGTTCAAATCTTGGGGCAGTTCAAATCTTGGGGCAGTTCAAATCTTGGGGTCCATTATAATTTAATAAATCCGGTGAAATGGTAGAAATTTTACTTTTGTTTTCTCGATTTCAATCTCTTTTTCAAAATTAAGATTTACAACCCAGGATTCTTTTGGTTTATATTTTTCAATGAAAGTTTTCATTGACCTTTCAACTCTGGGTTTATTCATTTTTTTATATTTTGCTTCTATGGGAATAACTTCCCTACCGAAATCAACAATGAAATCAACTTCAGCCTTATCTTTTGTCCTCCAAAAATGAAGCGAACCGCCGCTAAAGCGGAATTTTTCCTTAAGAAGATTAAAAATAAAATTCTGAAAAAGAAACCCCTGCCCCATTCCCTTAATGTTGCCAAAAATTCCGAGGCTATAATTTCTTAATCCCAGGTCATAAAAATAGATTACTGGAGACTTAGTAACTTCTTTTCTCACATTTTTAAAATAAGGCGTTAATCTTTGAATTACAAAGGTTTTTTCCGCATACCAAAGATAGTTTTTAACGGTCAGAACAGAAATTCCCAATGTAGAAGCAAGCTCGGAAAAATTTATTAATCCCCCGATATTGCTGGCTAAAATTCTAATCAAAGAGCTAAAAACATCTAATTTTTGCACTTTTAAGAGATAAGAAATGTCTTTTTCTAAATAGCTGCAGAAAATCTCATCAATGTTTTTTGTCTTCTCGCTTAATTTTTCTTCCAGGACTACCCGGGGATAACCGCCAAGCCCTAAATATTCATTTAAAAAATTCTCTGTCCTCTCTTTCTCGATATCAAAAAAATCAACCAATTTATTTTCATAGCGATAATCGGTCTTAAAATTAACAAATTCGTCAAACGAAATTGGGTTTAATTCAAAAACTCTTTTTCTTCCAACCAAAGACTCATGTATCCTCTCTTTTAACTCCATACTACCCGAACCTGAAACAATAAATTTATAGGGAAGATTTAAATCATAAATTCCTTTTAGGAAAATACCCGCATTTTCCTTTCGCTGTATCTCATCAATAAAAACATAGCCTTGATTTTTTCCTATTTCTAATTTTATCTTTCTGATTAAAGTCTCCTGCGACACAAAAAACTCTTTATCCATTTCTGAATCAAGATTCAAGAAAACGGTTTTTTCGCCTTTCCTCTCTAAACACTCTTTCAATAACAGCATTAGAGTAGTCTTGCCTACCTGCCTTGCGCCAATAATCAAAGAAATCTCTTTTTTAGGAAGATGTTCTTCGAGCTCTTTTAATAATTTTCTTTTAGTTATTATCTGATTCATACTTCTATTTTAACCCGAGAATTCTAAAAGTCAAGTTTTAAAATTCTCATATTAAGAATATTCATTCTGCCATCCCAAAAATCGGCTTCATTGCCTCACGCAAAGCTCTGCGTTTTTGCGTGAGATATTTAACTTTAAATTCTCTTTTCCCATTCCCACGCTGTTTTTATAATAAAATCAAGGTCATTATACTTTGGTTTCCAGTCCAACTCTGACTTTATTTTGTTGGGGTTGGATATTAAAACTGCCGGGTCTCCCGCTCTTCTATTTACATACTCTACATGGAAATCTGCCCCGCTCACTCTTCTAACAGTTCTTACTACTTCCAGCACCGAATAACCTCTACCATACCCGCAGTTGAAAACATCACTTCGCTCACCCTTTAAAAGATACTCCAGCGACAACACATGTGCATCTGCCAGGTCTGCTACATGAATATAATCCCGTATGCAGGAACCGTTCCGCGTTGGATAGTCAGCGCCGTAAACCAAAAGCTTCTCTCTCTTGCCTAAAGCCGTCCGCACACACATGGTAATCAGATGTGTGGCATCTTTTTTAGTTTCACCTATTGTGCAACTAGGGTCAGCCCCGGCCACATTGAAATAACGCAGCGAAACATAGCGAAAGTCTTCCGCAGCCGAAAAATCCTTTAACACTTCCTCAATCATCGCTTTGCTTTTACCATAAGGGTTTACCGGTCTAAAAGGTGTCTCTTCCACTATCGACATTTCTACCGGCTCTCCATACACTGCAGCGGTAGAAGAAAAAATAAATTTGTTTACTCCGCAACATCTCATCGCCTCCAACACATTTAAAGTACCAAATACATTGTTTGTGTAATACAGCAGGGGATATTTTACAGACTCAGGCACCACAATTTTGGCTGCAAAATGCATTACGGCATCAGGCTTAAAATCATCTATCGCTTTTTTTAAATCACGGAGGTTTAATATATCCCCTTCCACTAACTGCCCGTATAAAACCGCTTTTGCTGTGCCGGTGGATAGATTATCATATACCACCACATCATAATCCTTCTCTCCCAACAGCTTCACCACATGACTGCCGATATATCCCGCCCCTCCGGTTACTAAAACCTTAGCCATATTAAGACACCCCCCTGCTACCGCCTCCAACAATCAACTTCACTAAACACGAGCGGACTTATATTCTTTTTTTCTTGTAACTACTCCGGTTCAAGGTTCCGGAATTCACGGTTCATAGTTAAAGAGCGATGAAAAAGGAGTCAGGATGAAGTGTGCAAAGCAGACAACCGTGAACCTTGAACCGTGAACTTAACAACCTGAATAGTTACTTTTCTCTTCATAATCGGCGAAAATCGGCGTAATCCTTGCCCCGTAGGTAGGCGCTATCGTACTGGGGTGTGGATTTGACCTTATACTCGTGCCTTCACTTTTCTACGAACACCAGAACTGACAATAATAAACCCGCCAAAATAAACCGCTCCCAGTGATAAGACCATAATATCACCAAAAGGCTTTAAAATCAATATGCACATGCCTAAATCATGCCTAAATTAAGACCCACTCTCATTAATGTGCTCCAGGAATAGCTTGCGATAAGAGGCTAATTTTCCGACAACTCTAACTACTCAGGTCTTCCTCTTTGGAAAAAGGGGATTAAGGGGGATTTTTAGATAATATCTTCGGCTCTTTCCCATTTCATTGATCCACATCATCTTTATTTACTTGGCATCTTTGCGGTTACATGGCTTAAACAATAAGCCAGCCACTCACATCCATGGCAAAGCCAGTGCAAATCGAGCGGGCAAATCTTATCTTTTACCAATGTCCATATGTCCTCGGAACCCAGCTCGTCCCCGATGGTTATGCCGAGTCTGATCGTTATCATCTGATCCTGCTTCTGGACTTTTAGGACTGAGTCTTCTCTCTTGGCGCATTCACTGCCCTTTTTGTGAGGGCACGAGACACAGATTGCATCACAGCGATCCACTACCCTTAAGACGGTACCACCGGCGAAGGCGGCGGCAGACACCCTCCTCATGTTCTGGACGAATTCATCACTGTATCCCAGCCCTCGAAAGTTTAACAGGCACAGCAAATGGTGAGCCCTTATTTCAAGGCATGGCCTATCTTTATTCCCGGTCGCCACCGATATATCCCCAGTCCTGTCAGAGTTACCAGTACAATAAAGATGGTATAATCTGAGAGCGTCATCCGGAGTTCTCTCATATACGTTCGGGCCCTCTGTGGTAGCCTCGCCCCTCTAATCCTTGCGCCACCTCCTCTGCCCGGAGAACGGTTATGCTCAGCAGCATAACCGCCGCCATTTTCACCCGCGGCTCAAGGTCATGAATAACTAAAGCCGCCGGTGTGTATTGGCCGAGCTTATACACCACTTAAGGCCTCCTCGGGGGTTCCGCTCTGGACTATCATGCCATCTTTCATAACTATGAGGCGATCAACATCGGTGATCTCATCCATATTGTGCGTAACATGGATCATCGCTATCCCTTGACTATTCAACCTCCGCAGAAGGGTGAGCACCATTTCCCGTCCGGCCGGATCGAGAGAAGAAGTGGGCTCATCAAGGGCGATATACCTGGGGCTCATCGCCAGGACATCGGCGATAGTCACCAGTCGCTTCTGCCCGCCAGAGAGGGTGTGGGGGTGACGCTGGGCATACTTTGCCATCCCTACTGTCTCGAGCGCTTCGGTGACCCTCTGCCTTATTTCCCTGGGAGGCAACCGCAAATTTCCCGGTCCGAAGGCCACATCCTCTTCCACAGTCATGCCTACGATTTGGTTATCTGGATTTTGAAATATCATTCCCACCCGCCGACGTATCTCTCCGGCAGCACTTGTATTCCTGGTGTTCATTCCATCCACCCACACGTTGCCCTCGGTAGGGACTATCAGAGCATTAAGGTGTTTCAGGAGGGTTGTTTTCCCGCAGCCGATCGGCCCGATAATCGCCACATACTCGCCCTCTTCTACCTCCAGGCTAATTGTTTTGAGCATCGGGGAATCCGTCCCGTCGTATATGTGAGTCAGATGTTCTACTTTAATCATAAGTTTCAAGTCAAGAGTTAAGAGTCAAGAGTTAAGAGTCTGGAGTTAAGAGTTTCTCACCTCCCCTCCTGCATCTTGTGTTCTGTATCCTGATCCTTCTTCCCTTCAGCCTTCAGTCTAACAGCCGATCAACCGTGAACTGTGAAACATGAACTGTGAACCATGAATCTGATAACCTGAGTAGTTACTACACTTTTATCATTCCCCGTAGTTTGATGGTAATAAATGTAGCGGCGGTAATCTTGAGGGCGTCTCCGATCAGGAAGGGGATAACTCCAACAGCAATCGCCTTTCCTATAGGAAGCTCAGCAACCACCGATAACTGAAGCACTCCAAGGGTGTATATCACTATGAGCCCGGCTACACATGCCATCGCTATCCAGAAGAAGCCCGGCTTGTCTCTCATCTCGACCACTCTGCCGGTCAGATAGCCTCCTCCGACGATGAACCCGATTAAATAGCCACCGGTGGGCCCCAGGAGAACACCGAGCCCGCCGGCACCACCGGAAAAAACGGGCAGGCCGATTACCCCAACAAGGACGTAGATGAACTGGCTCAATGCCCCCAGGCGGCTCCCCAACAGCGCGCCCGATAGATGCACAAACAGCGTCTGCATGGTTATGGGCACCGGCCCGATGGGGATCATAATAAACGCCCCAACTGCGGTGAGTGCCGCAAACATGGCACTGAATACCATCCCTCTAACTGATATTTTGCTGCCACTGGTTCCTGGATTCACCATTTCAATCTCCCTCCTGGTTTAGTATAGACTCTCGACTCTTGACTCTCGACTACTGACCAGTGACCCCTAAAATATCCCCGGAAATGACCCTTTCGAGAGTCCCATCCGCCTTTTGCACGATGAGCGCACCATCGACATCAATATCCATTGCCCTGCCATCCAATCTCTCTCTTTCACCGCGAACGCTCACCCAGGCGCCGATGGTGTTGCTGAGTGCCTTCCACCTCTTCCTGATGGTTTCAAATCCGGATACCTCGAAAATCTGGTAAAGTGATTCAAGCTGCACAAGAATATCCTGAGCCAATTGCACGCGGGACACCTCTTTGCCGCATTCTGTTTTCAGGGAGGTGACTATCCCCTTGATTTCATGAGGGAGACTTTCGGTGTTTACATTTATGCCTATCCCGATGATGATGTAGTTTATACGGTCTGTCTCGGCGCTCATGTCGATAAGTATTCCACCTACCTTCAGGCCTCTGATAAGAATGTCGTTGGGCCATTTCAGCTCTGGTTTCAGTTCGGTGAGCTGCTCTATAGCCTGAGCTGCCGCTACGCCGGCGATTATGGGGAATCTAATCGCCTCTGAGGGATTGATGGCCGGCCTCAAGATTATCGAGAGGTATATCCCCCCGGGCGGAGACGCCCAGTCCCTCCCGATCCTTCCCCGTCCCGCGGTTTGAGTCTCGGCAATGACGATGGTTCCTTCATTTGCCCCCTGAGCGGCGAGGGACTTGGCGGCATCCTGTGTTGAGGACACCTCTTGGTGATATGCTATCTGCTGCCCCAGAAGATTTGTCCTCAGCCCAGCCTTAATCTCTTTTGGCAAAAGGAGATCAGGCCGGCCTATAAGACGGTATCCCTTTCCATGGAATGATTCGATCTGGTATCCTTCACGCTGGAGTGATCTAATGCACTTCCATATAGCTGTTCGAGAGATGCCGAGTACTTTGGCCAGCGTCTCGCCAGAGATGCAGTCGCCTTGCCTTAGTGTCTGGAGAACCGCCTCTTTCATGATCATGTTTATTGTACGAGTTTTCTTGCCGGCTGTCAACTACAAGAGAATTTTTGGTTAACAATCACCCCTTGGCAAAACGCCGTCTAAGTGGTAGATTTATAAGTAGAATTAGCACTCTGAAGGAAGAGAGCACGAATGCCCCGCTGGATAGCATACATCTGCCGGGATTTGTCCTGCCGAAGGGGCGTCCGGGATTAAATGGCGTGATCAAAGATGACCCACAAAAATGAAAGTGACGAATTACTTTGCAGAGAGCATCATAACTCGTTGCCCTCGAATTACCTCATCAAAAATCCAGACGAAATTATATCATTGTCTCATATAAAAATCCACACAAAAATAGGCTATCTCCTAACATCAAGAAATCTTATGCAAGGCCAGAGGATTTGAGGTATAATTCTAAAAGAGGC
>JAJOKM010000037.1 GCA_021129835.1 Thermodesulfovibrionales bacterium
TTTGAAGGGGTTAAAATTATATGGGTTAGTGGGATGAAATAGAGGATAGGAATTGTTGGTAAAAACTCTTGACAAAATGCTTGCAGACATAAGGAGGATAGACTATGGCAGAAGGCGTTGTTGAGCTTATAAGCGCTACATGGGACAAAGAGGTTTTGCAGGATAACGGTATAGTCATGATAGATTTCTGGGCAGCATGGTGTGGTCCATGCAAGATGATTACCCCAGTAATTGAAGAATTGGCAAAAGAATATGCGGGCAAGATAAAAGTCGGAAAATTAAACACCGATGAAAATCCTGATATTGCCAGTAAATATAAGATAATGGGCATTCCTACGATTATGTTTTTTAAAAATGGGGAGAAAGTTGATCATATTGTGGGTGTTGTCCCCAAGCAGCAGCTCAAGGCTAAAATAGATAAACTTATAGGGAGTTAAGGTGTTCTATGTTTGAGAGTTTAAGTAATAAGCTGGACTCAATATTCAAGAAGTTAAAGGGCAAAGGATTGCTGAAAGAGGAAGATATTGATGTTGCTCTTAAGGAAATAAGACTTGCCCTTCTTGAGGCCGATGTAAATTTTAAAGTTGTAAAAGACTTTGTTCAACATGTCAAGGAAAAGGCTATAGGAAAAGATGTTATGGATAGCATCTCTCCTGGGCAGCAGGTTATAAAGATAGTACATGATGAGCTATGTGAGATGTTAGGCTCTACAAATACAAAGATACAGCTTGCACCAAATCCCCCCACAATAATAATGATGGTTGGCCTTCACGGCTCTGGCAAGACAACCACCGCAGCAAAGCTTGGAAGATTCTTTAAGAAGGAAGGCAGAAAGCCGATGCTTGTTGCTGCTGACCTGCAGAGACCGGCCGCAATTGACCAACTAATAGCCCTTGGCAAGCAGATAGATATCCCTGTCTTTTATTCAAAAGAGGCTAAAGACCCCAAATCACTCTGTGAAGACGCACTGAAACGAGCAAGGCTGGACGGCAGGAATATCTTGATCCTCGATACAGCAGGAAGATTGCATATTGATGAAGGACTTATGAATGAACTTAGTCAGATCAAGGCAAAGGTCAATCCAAAGGAAGTCTTGCTCGTTGCAGATGCCATGACAGGCCAGGATGCAGTGAATATGGCAGAAGGATTTAATGACCAGATAGGCATAGACGGCATTATACTCACGAAAGTAGATAGCGACGCAAGAGGTGGCGCTGCCCTTTCGATCAGAAAAGTCACCGGACGCCCTATAAAATTTATAGGTGTTGGCGAAAAAATTGAGATGCTCGAACCTTTTCATCCCGGCAGGATTGCTGATAGGATACTTGGCAAGGGTGATGTGCTTACCTTAATTGAACAGGCACAGGAGTCGTTTGATCAGAAAGAGGCCGAGAAGCTCCACAAAAAAATAAAAGCGGATAACTTTACCTTTGAAGATTTAAGGGATCAGCTCAAGAAGATCAGAGGTATGGGATCGCTCAAAAACCTTCTCAGTATGATACCTGGCATGGGCGCCGCTATAAAAGATGTGAATATTGATGAAAAAGAATTTGTAAAGATAGAATCAATTATTAATTCTATGACCCATGAGGAAAAAAGGAATCGCCATATAATAAATGGCAGCAGAAGAAGGAGAATAGCCATGGGGAGTGGCACAACAGTAGCAGATGTGAACAGGCTTATCAAGCAGCATTTAGAGATGAAGAAGATGATGAAGATGCTTAAAAAAGGAGATAGTAAAAAGGGGTTTCGTCTGCCAAAGGTGATGTAATAGAGGAAATTAGCCACTTGAAATGAGAAAGAGCTAAAAAAATTTGATTAACTTCTTTACATTTTAGCATGCTTGATGTTCAAAGGTCTTTAATAAAGAATCCGGATAGTCAGACGTAGTGAATATAAGACAATATAAAATATCCGTAATCGGTCTTGGCAATATTCTCTTAAGAGATGAGGGCGTTGGAGTCCATGTGGTAAACGCTATAAAACAGAGGTACATCTTTCCTCCAGAAGTCGAAATAATCGATGGAGGGACTACAGGTTTAGATCTATTGCCTTTTTTTGAAGGTAAGGACAAGATCCTGATTGTTGATGCGGCTGACTTTGGCAAAGAGCCTGGCCATATTGAAATAGTCGAAGATAAAAATATTCCCTCTCTCCTTAGCCCAAACTTATCGGCTCATCATGTAGGTCTTTCCGATCTGATTTTTGCTGCAGAAGCGTTAGATATGAGGCCACTGGAAATTTGCTTGATCGGCATACAGCCTAAATTTATCAATGTCAGTCTTGACATGACAGATGAAATGAATGAGAAGTTAGATACTTTGGTAGAGATGTCTATAGAAAAACTGAAGGCGTGGAATGTAGAATGTGTTTTGCAGTACCAGCAAGAGTTGTCAAAATAAATAACTTAATTGCTACCATTGATGCGCATGGTGCGAGGAAGGATATAAGCCTTTTACTCCTTTCAGAAGAGGTAAAAATGGGTGATTATGTCCTTGTACACGCAGGATTCGCTATCCAGAAGGTAGATGAAGATGCAGCAAAGGATGCCCTTAATCTCCTAAGGGAGATTGCAGAGGCCATAGAATGATACTCTGATGTAACTACTCAGGTTCACAGTTCACGGTTATAAAGGCTGTTAACTTTGAACCGCGAACTGTGAACGTGGAACCTTTTTTGTCGTGAACCTTGAACCTTGAACCTTGAACCTAATAACCTGAGTAATTGCATAAAATCTGTGCAATCAGAAATAATAAGTATTATACCAAAGGAGGGCTACCGTGGAGATGTTGCAGGCATTTCAAGAAAAAATATCCTATGCAGTAGAAAAAGTCAAGGCATTAAAAGAGGAAAAAGACAATCTCGAAAGGAGGATTAGTGAACTTGAGGAAGTTTTTAGATTAAAGGATCAGGAGATCGAAAGGATTGCCTCAGAGAATTCATCGATAAGGAGTCAGTTAGAAAGCCTGCTCAATGAACTTAAATCAATAGAACTAGAATAGACAATTATGGAGGGCGTAGAGGTATATATTTCAGGGCAGAAATATGTAATTAAGGGTGATAAGTCAGCAGAATACATGAAACATCTTGCAGCCTTTGTAGATGGGAAGTTTAGAGAGGTTTATGCACTTTCTCCAAATATAACTTCATTAAGGGCTTCAATCCTTGTTTCCTTAAGTATTGCTGATGAATTGCACCGGATTAAAAACGAATACACCTCAATCTCAAAAAGCATAAAGAGTATCGAGGACGGGACAGATACAATAATAAAGCTCTTTGAGTAATCCCGGTCTATATGACACCAACCCTTAACACCTCCTCGGCAATCTTTTTTATGGGGAGCTTGGTCTTTCTGGAGACGGCTCTTAAATCTTCATACTCTGGTGAAAGGTTTGTTATTTTATCGCCTATTCTGGATATCTTAACCCTGACATCTCCATATTTTGTCTTTACCTCTTTTACTTCCCTCTCCATGGTCTTTCTTTGGGCCCTGTAAAACCGCAGTCCGATCGTAGTGGTCTCTTTAAATAATATCTCTACTAACACCCCTACATCATGCTCATCGGCAATAGTGGTTAGTTTTATAGCAGGCCTGCCTTTTTTCATAATAATGTTTTCTAAAAAGACATCCATGGCCCCAGCACTGACTAATTTATCTATTACATCTTCGTAAATTTGTGGATTCATATCATCTATATTGGTCTCGATAATTGTCACAAAATCTCTGCTTGGGGCCTCAGTTGCACCAAGGGTCTCCTCACCTATAAGCAATCTCAGAGTGTTCGGCATGGTCGCGATATCTTTATTCCCTGCCCCATATCCGATCCTTTTGACCCTCATTATCGGAATGGACGCAAGGGCAGAACCAAAACTACTTATAATTGCTGCCCCTGTGGGTGTGGTCAGTTCAAAGGGCATATCTGATAAATAGACTGGATGGCCAATGAGGAGTTCTATTGTTGCCGGCGCCGGCACAGGAAGCACCCCGTGAGATGTCTTTACAAGGCCACTTCCGAGATTAATTGGCGATGCGTAAATCTCTTTAACTTCGAGGCCGTCAAGTCCTATCAATGTCCCAAATATATCTACTATACAGTCGATTCCACCGAGTTCGTGGAGATGGATATTTTCGAATGGTTCACCATGGATTATTGCCTCTCCTTCAAAGAGTCTCCTAAAAATATGCTTGCCCTTTTGCTTAATCTCCTCAGATAATAATGAAGTATCTATTATCTCTTCGATATCTCTCCATCGCCTGCCTTCTGCCTCACGACTATCTATTATTACATCTACTTTAGTTGCCGATATCCCTGCCCTTAAGACTTTCCTATGTGTAAGGCTGTAACCTCTTATCGGGATCTTCTTTAGTTCTTCTTTTATGACATGGATATCTGCCCCAGCATCTACAAGTGCGCCGAGACACATATCCCCACTTATTCCAGCAAAGCAATCGAAGTATGCTATTATATTATTCATGAGATATTTTACATGAATTGCGTAAACTATATTAACCTAAGTTGTGCTTGAGGTGGGGTCACAAGACTCGACCTCTGACATGCTATGCCTTTGCCGGAATAGCTCAGTGGTAGAGCAGCTGATTCGTAATCAGCAGGCCGTGGGTTCGAGTCCCATTTCCGGCTTTACTGCCTCCTCGGGCCGGTATCTAATATGTGGGAATACACAGAAAAAGTTAAAGATTTTTTCCTCCATCCCAAAAATGTGGGAAGAATAGAAGATGCGGATGCAATAGGTGAGGTAGGCAGTCTCATATGCGGTGATGCGCTCAGACTATTTTTGAAAATAGAGAAAGAAACCGGCGAGATAATCGATGCTAAATTCCAGACATTTGGCTGCGCAAGCGCAATCGCAAGCTCATCAGTCATTACCGAACCTGTTAAAGGCAGAACCCTCGATGAGGCATTAGAGATCACCAATCAGGATATTGCTGAATCGCTTGGAGGCCTTCTTGACGAAAAAATGCACTGCTCTGTAATGGGAAGGGAGGCGCTTGAAGCTGCAATAGCGAATTATAGAGGGGAAGCTATTGCAGTCGAAGAAAAAGGCAGACTTGTATGCAAATGCTTTGATGCCACTGAAGAAAAGATAAGAAAGGTCGCCATCGATAATTATCTCACTACAGTTGATAAAATCACAAATTTTACAAAAGCAGGTGGCGGCTGTGGCGGCTGTCGCCCTGAAATAGAGACTATATTAAGAGACATATGGCCTTTAAGATTACCTGAAAGGCCTGCAATACCCAAAAAACTTACCAACCTACAGAAGATAACGCTTATCCAGGAGATTATCGAGACTGAGATAAGGCCAAGGCTGCAGGCAGACAACGGAGATATCGAATTGATAGACGTTGACAGAAACAATGTAATTGTAGCGCTTCGCGGCATGTGTGCAGGTTGTCTCATGGCAGATGTCACAATAAAAGGTATTCAGGATAAGCTCAGAGAATTAATCAGTGATGATATTGTCGTGGAGGCTCAGTCATGAAGATAATATATCTTGACAATAATGCCACAACAGAGATTTCTCCAGAAGTAATCGAAGAAATGCTTCCATACCTAACGGATCTATACGGCAACCCTTCAAGCATGCATACTTTTGGAGGTCAATTGCAGAGGAAAATAGAGGAGGCAAGGGCAAAGGTTGCATCACTCATTGGCGCTGAGCCAGAAGAGATAATCTTTACAAGCTGCGGCACTGAGAGCAATAACACAGCCCTCATGAGTGCAGTTGAGTCGTCACCTCGAAAGAAACATATTATAACTACAAGGGTTGAACACCCGGCAGTCTTAAATTTCTGCAGGCATCTTGCAAGAAAAGGTTATAGAGCAACATTCCTTTCTGTAGACCGCCAGGGACAGCTTAAAATCGATGAATTACTGAAAGTAATCGGTGGAGATACGGTTGTTGTATCTATTATGCATGCAAACAACGAGACAGGCGTTATCTTCCCGATTATGGAGATTGCAGAAATACTTAAAGAAAGAGGCATCCTGTTTCATACGGATGCTGTTCAGGCCATTGGAAAAATTCCTCTGGATGCAAAAAAACTCCCTGTTGACATGCTCACTCTTTCGGGCCACAAGCTTCATGCCCCAAAGGGTATTGGTGCGCTTTATGTAAGAAAAGGCACAAGGTTCTACCCATACATAATTGGAGGCCATCAGGAACATGGAAGAAGGGCCGGCACCGACAATGTGGCTTCAATAATAGGCCTTGGCGAAGCGTGTAAGCTGGCTGAGAAAAACCTCTGCAACGAAGCAATTTACCTGAAAAACTTGCGTGACAGGCTTGAAAATGTACTTTTAAAATGTTGTCCCGATGTCAGGATAAACGGAGATCTAAATAACAGATTGCCGAATACTACAAACTTGAGCTTTGAATATATTGAAGGAGAAGCCATCTTGCTCCGGCTTAATGAATATAATATATGCGCATCATCAGGCTCGGCATGCACATCAGGCTCACTCGAACCCTCTCATGTCTTAAGGGCAATGGGCATCCCTTTTTCTGCAGTGCATGGATCGATCAGATTCTCACTCAGCCGCTATAATACTGATGA
>JAJOKM010000092.1 GCA_021129835.1 Thermodesulfovibrionales bacterium
GCTTGTCTATTGTCATTTCGAAGCATGGAGTGCTGAGAAATCTTCAAAGGTTGGACTTTTGCAAGATGCTCAGTGGTCAGTAATACTTACAGTTCACTGCTTACAGTTCACAACGAAGTCGGTAGACTTATTCAGTCAGCAGTTGCTATGATAGGTTGGGAAATAAAGGGTGTCTAACAATTCGGTTCTTCTCCAAATTTAGCAGAGATCAGGTAGTGTAGGGCTTTATGCCCGTGCCCATAAATATATGAACCCAAAATACCTGGCCCCTCTTGACTGCCTTTCATAGAATGCCTGAAATTTGAAGATGAATTTGATATTTAATTACGCCCATAAAGGGCTACACTACCCTTCGGATAACTACACTTTTCGGAGAAGAACCAACAATTCTAATAACTATGCATTTAAACATAAAACAGGCAGACATCAAGCAAGAAATAGAAGAGCTCGCAAAAGAGCTTAACTATCACTGTTATCGTTATTATATCCTGGACGCTCCGGTCATCTCAGATGAAGAATATGACAGGCTTTATCTCCACCTGAGACGACTCGAGGAGAGGTATGGTTTTGTCTTGCCAGATTCTCCAACTCAGAGAGTAGGCGCTCCCCCCCTTGAGAAGTTCGAAAAGATTCGACACAAAGAACCCATGCTCTCCCTCGATAATGCCTTTTCGCATGCTGAGTTAATAAAGTTTGATGCGAGGGTAAAGAGATTTATCAAGTCAGAAGGAGATATAGAATATACTGTTGAGCCGAAGTATGATGGTCTTGCCATCGAGATCATATACCGGGAAGGATATCTCTATAAGGCCTGCACAAGGGGTGATGGCTATGAAGGTGAGGATATTACTCGAAATGTCAAGGCTATAAAGTCTGTACCATTAAAGATAGAAGGCACAGTCGTCCCGAAAGAGATTGATATCCGCGGTGAGGTTTATATGGATATTGCGGAATTTGAAAGACTGAATAAAGAGAGGGGGCAGAAAGGCGAGCCTGCATTTGCCAATCCAAGAAATGCTGCCGCTGGTTCAGTGAGACAACTGGATTCATCAATAACGGCCTCTCGTAGGCTTCACCTTGCATGTTATGGCATAGGGGCAGTACAGGGAATGGAGTTTGAGAGCCAGTGGGGGCTTATTAACTGGCTTAAGGCTGCGAGATTCCCCGTCCCAGCGGTCGTAAGGCATGTAAAAGCTATTAATGATGCCTTAGAGGTTATCAAAGAGATAGAGGGAAAAAGAGACTCTCTCCCCTTCGAGATAGACGGCGCTGTCATTAAGGTGAATGCCCTCTATCTGCAGAGGCTCCTGGGTGTCAAGACGAGGGAACCGCGTTGGGCCATTGCCTATAAGTTCCCTGTCAATCAGGGGACGACTAAGATAATTAAAATAATACCGAGTGTTGGCAGGACAGGCGTGATTACCCCTGTTGCCCTCCTTGAGCCTGTAAGAATAAGCGGTGTTACTGTGTCCCGTTCAACTCTGCATAATTGGGATGAGATAAAGAGAAAAGATATAATGGTTGGGGACTTTGTGACAATCGAGAGGGCAGGCGAGGTCATACCCCATGTTGTAAAGGTAATAAAAGAGAGAAGGAGAGGCGGGGAAGAACCCGCTCTTTTACCAAAAGAGTGTCCTGTGTGCGGATCTAAGGCCGTAAAGGAGAGAGGAGAGGTGGCTGTTAGATGCATCGGTCTTGACTGTCCTGCGCAGGTCAGGGAAAGAATAAGACACTTCGCAAGCAAGGGGGCAATGGATATTGAAGGGCTCGGTGATAAAAATGTAGAACTGCTCCATTCAGAGGGACTAATAAATCACTTCGGAGATATTTATAGTCTAAAAAAGGGAGATATCCTCCGTCTCCCAAGGTTTAAAGAGAAGTCAGCACAAAACCTTATCGATGCAATCCAGAAGAGCAAGGATACAACATTAGCAAGATTCCTTTATGCCCTCGGCATACCACATGTGGGAGAGTATGCCGCAAAGCTCTTCGCGAGGAATTTTGAGAGGCTCGAAGATATGTATAATATAAATCCAGAAAGGATTATGGAGATGAGGCAGATAGGAGAGAAGATATCTAATTCGGCAGCAGAATTCTTTAATGCCCCTAATAACTTAGAGACCCTTAGCAGTATGAAGGCATCTGGCCTTAAGATAACAAACCCTGAGTATGAAGGTAAAAAGAAGGAGAGGCAGCCTTTTGATGGCCTTGCATTTGTGATAACCGGCAGATTGCCAGTTCCGAGAAAAGATATCGAGAATTCAATAGAAAATCTCGGTGGGCATGCCTCTTCCTCTGTCTCAAAGAATACAGACTATCTTATAGCCGGCGAGTCTCCTGGGTCAAAACTCCAGAAGGCAGAGTCAATTGGAGTAAAGATTATCTCTTATGAAGACTTGTTGAAGATGATGGCATCTCTTAACCCTTTAATCCTGTCTCTTATCTGAGCGGCCTTTTCGAAGTCAAGGACTTTAGCTGCTTCCTTTATTTCTGCCTCGAGCCTTTTTATGGTATCTTCACTTAATTCGTATTCAGCCTGCTCCTCAGCGACTGCAGGAACTGCAAAATAGTCAGATTCGTATATCGAACTTAGGATGTCTTTTGTCTGGCTCTTTACGGTTTCTGATGTGATATTCATCTCTCTGTTATACGCGGATTGGATCTGCCTTCTCCTGCTCGTTTCATCTATCGCCTTTTTCATAGAGCGAGTTATTGTGTCGGCGTAAAGTATTACCTCGCCATTTATATTCCTTGCAGCACGGCCTGCGGTCTGTATCAAAGAGCGTTCGGAGCGCAGAAACCCCTCCTTGTCCGCATCAAAGATAGCAACAAGGGATACCTCGGGGAGATCAAGTCCCTCTCTTAAGAGGTTAATGCCTATCAAGACATCAAATTCCCCGATTCTTAAATCCCTGAGTATCTTTATTCTCTCGAGGGTATCTACATCCGAGTGCAAATACCTTGCCTTTACTCCAAGCTCCGTATAATAGTCTGTGATGTCCTCAGCCATCTTCTTTGTGAGTGTGGTCACTAATACTCTTTCGCTCCTTTTCGCCCTCTCATTTATCTCGCCTAAAAGGTCATCCACCTGTCCTTCTACGGGCCTTACTCTCATCTCAGGATCCACCAGTCCTGTCGGCCTGATGACCTGTTCAACAACCCTGCCATTAGATATCTCTATCTCGTAATCCCCTACTGTTGCGGATATGTATATTATTTGATTTGTGCGCTCTTCAAACTCCCCAAACTTTAGAGGTCTATTGTCAAGGGCAGAAGGCAGCCTAAACCCATAATTTACAAGGGTCTGCTTTCTTGAACGGTCACCTTCATACATACCTCTGATCTGGGGGATTGTGGCATGGGATTCATCGATTATTGTAAGGTAATCCCCTTTTGATGGTCCTCTCATGATATAGTCTATTAGGGTATAAGGTGGTTCACCAGGAAGTCTCTCACTTAAGTGCCTGGAGTAATTTTCTACACCGTGGCAGTAACCAAACTCTCTCAACATCTCCAGATCAAACCTTGTCCTCTGCTCAATTCTTTGACAATAGAGGGCCTCTCCTTTATCTCTGAAATGCCGAATCCTCTCTTCCAGTTCATCTTCGATGCCCTTAAACGCCTTCTCTAATTTTGATTTTGGCGTAATCCAGTGGCTGTTTGGATAGAGGACGAGCCTCTGCAGCCTCTTTATCACCCTCCCTGTTAGTGGATCAAACTCGTAAAATGCATCTATATCGTCACCAAAAAACTCTATCCGCATTGCAATGTCGATGGAAAATGCCGGATAAATCTCTACTGCATCGCCTCTCACTCTAAAGTTTCCTCTCTTGAACTCTACATCAGAGCGGACATAACGCATCTCGATGAGTTTTCTTAAGAGATCATCTCTTTGCGTCCTCATTCCTTCTTCGATCAAGAGATGCATCCCAAGATAATTCTCGGGTGAGCCTATGCCGTAGATGCATGACACCGAAGACACTACTATTACATCTCTCCTCTCTAAGATAGCCATTGTTGCAGAATGCCTCAGTCTGTCAATATCATCATTGATGAGCGCATCTTTCTCTATGTAAGTGTCTGTCGACGGCATATACGCCTCTGGCTGGTAGTAATCATAATAGCTGACAAAGAACTTTACTTCATTATCAGGAAAGAGTTCTTTGAACTCACCATAGAGTTGCGCCGCGAGGGCCTTGTTGTGAGCTATAACAAGGACTGGCTTGTTCACTCTTTCGATAACATTTGCTATTGTAAATGTCTTGCCAGAGCCGGTAACTCCAAGGAGGGCCTGGTGTTTCAGCCCTTTATTTATGCCATCTGTAAGGTCTTTTATTGCCTTTGGCTGATCACCTTTGGGAGTAAAATCTGTCTTTAGCTTAAACTTATTCATGGTTTTATGATAGAATAATTCATATACAAAGTGAAACAGGTAATATGTCGCGACTTATGGAAAAAGAGAGCAGAAGCGATAAATCCTTGCCCTTCCACCACCTCTATGAGGAATGCGGCATATTTGGTGTTTATAATCACCCGGAGGCTGCCAACCTTACTTATTTAGGGCTATACGCCCTTCAACACCGCGGGCAAGAGGGAGCAGGCATATGCTCCTCTGACGGAAAATTCCTTTACCTCGAAAAATCCGTTGGACTCGTCTCTGATATCTTCACAGAAAGGCGAATAAGGCGCCTTCCCGGCGTCATTGCTATAGGGCATAACAGATATTCGACATCGGGCTGGAGCACCCTCAAAAATGTTCAGCCTTTGATGGGAAGTTATGCCCATGGTATCGTAGCAATGGCACACAATGGAAATATTGTTAATGCAGGACAACTAAGGGAGAACTTAAAGGCCGAAGGTGCAATATTTCAATCCACTCTGGACAGCGAAGTAATACTTCACCTCATCGCAAGATCAAAAAAAGAGGGTCTATATGAGCGTATAATAGATATCATCGAGCATGTAAGCGGCGCATATAGTCTCCTGTTTTTAAGTGAAACGGAGTTGATATCTCTAAGAGACCCTTTTGGCGTAAGACCCCTATCTATTGGGAGATTAGATGGCGCCTATGTGATTTCATCCGAGACATGTGCCTTTGACCTGATTGGCGCAGAATACATAAGAGATGTAGAGCCCGGTGAAATGGTCGTAATAAATAATAAAGGGTTACAGTCTACACAGGCACTGCAATCCCCCAGAAGGGCATTCTGTATATTTGAATTTATATATTTTGCTCGTCCCGACAGCTTTATATTCGGTCATCTATGTGTTGATACCATAAGAAAGCAGATTGGGAGACAACTTGCCCGGGAGTCATGGATAGATGTCGATGTAGTGATACCTGTACCTGATTCTGGAGTTTCTGCAGCCATCGGGTATGCAGAAGAAGCCAAGATACCCTTTAACCTCGGTCTTATAAGAAACCATTATATAGGCAGGACATTCATAGAACCAAGTCAGAGCATAAGAGACTTTGGCGTAAAGATAAAGATGAACCCTGTAAGGGATATTCTGAAGGGAAAGAAGGTGGTAGTTGTAGATGATTCATTAATAAGAGGCACAACGAGTAAAAAAATTATAAAGATGATACGGGAGATAGGTGAAGCAAAGGAGGTCCATATGAGGATATGTTCTCCTCCAACGGTGGGCCCATGTTTTTATGGGATAAATACCCCTACAAGGCGGGAACTAATCGCATCGAGCCATATGACAGAAGAGGTAAGAAGGCATATAACTGCAGACAGCCTTTCATATCTTAGCCTAGAGGGATTGAAAGAGGTCGTCCAGCACCCTGAGAATTATTGCATGGCATGCTTCGACAATAAATATCCGATCGTCTCTCCTGTGGACGGAGTTGAAAGGATACACCAAATGGAGTTGATGTTTGAATGTATATAGTTTTATCGTGAATAGGTCACCCCACTCTGAGCCTCCCCCGTCAAAGGGGAGGGAATTAAGGGATATCATCAATAAACATTTCCCTTCCCCTGGTGGGAGGGGGTTAGGGGAGGGGGGCAGACTATTACGAATAATCTAAAAATATAGGGGATTATGTTGGAGGTGTCGATGGAGGCAATTGTTGTTTATATTACTGTATCTAATGAGGAAGAGGCCGCAAAGATCGCGAGGACTATTGTTGAGGAGAGGCTTGCAGGGTGTGTAAACATCGTAAAAGGGATTCGCTCCATATATAGTTGGGAGGGGCGTATCGAGGACGACGCAGAGGTGTTAATAATCGCAAAGACCCAGAGGCATCTCTTTGGGCTGCTTAAAGAACGCATAAACGATCTACACAGTTATGATGTGCCAGAAATAATCGCTATGGCAATTGCCGAGGGATCAGAGAATTATCTTAACTGGTTGAAAGGCGTCACCAGATAAAACCCTACAATTTGGTGAAACAAACCCTGGAGGATAGCAGCGCATAGCTGAAAAATACCCTTTATTTTGGTTCCTCGCTGTTTTAAGTGGGTAACATAATAGTACCCTCCCCCTTGATGAGGGAGGGTTAGAGCCTGCCCCGCACTTGATGCGGGGGTGGGGGTGATTTAGGAGT
>JAJOKM010000062.1 GCA_021129835.1 Thermodesulfovibrionales bacterium
ATTAAACAGGCTGAACCTTAGTAATCATAAAAATATAAGGTTATTAACCGTGAACCGTGAACTGTGAACCTGACAACCTGAGTAGTTATGTCTGAATTATACGGGAGGTCTGTTATGTTAAAGAAGATATTACTCGCCGTCTCTATTTTTATGTTCGTTTCTGCAGCACCTGCAAATAGCGCTATATTATTCGATAGAATCGTAGCAGTAGTAAATATGGATGTCATAACATGGAGCGACCTAAATAGGGTGATGAGATTCGAAGCGCCGCTTGAAATAGATGCCACCAAGGATATATATAGGGATAAGTTTCTTGGAGAAGATGAGATGGCTGCTTTAAAAAGGCTGATCGATACGAGACTAAAGCTTCAGGAAGCGGCAAGAGTAGGCATTTCGGTCACTGATAGAGATATTGAGATGGCTATTGAAGCTATAAAGAGAAGACACGGCTTAACAGATGAGATGTTCAGGCTCGCCATTAAAGGAGAGGGTCTTACACTCTATGAATACAGAAAAAGGCTTTCAGAAGAGATTATTTTGGCCCGCGTCGTAGAGCAAGAGGTGAGAAGAGCAATCTCTGTGACACAAGAGGATATCGATAAATATCTTTTAAAAAGCAAAGAACCGGCAGCGAAGACCGTTTGGTTTAATATAAGTCATATATTTCTTAAAGAGAGAGATGACAAAGGGCAGGTTGAAGAAATGGCGCTGGATTTATATAAAAAGATACAGGCAGGAGATGATTTTTCGGAGATTGCAAGACAGTATTCAGAAGGTATGGGGGCAGAAGATGGTGGCGCCCTCGGGTTTATAAGGGAGACTGCCCTGTCCAGAGATTTTTTAGATGTACTAACAGCGATGAAAGAAGGAGATGTTAGTAAACCATTCTGGAGTATAGGCGGTATTCACATGGTAAAACTTGTCGCGAAGAAGACAGAAGTGAGAGAAGACCTGAGAGAAGCAGTAAGGCAGAAGTTGACAGAGAGAGAATTTAGCTCATCGTACCGGAATTGGATAAGAAAACTACGCAAAATGGCACATATAGATATCAGGATATAATGCCTCGTTAATATGGAACAGAGACTTCAGAAGATACTTGCACAGATGGGGGTAGCATCGAGGAGAAAGGCAGAAGAGATCATTATAGAGGGAAGGGTGACTGTAAATGGCAGGGTAGCAACCATCGGCACAAAGGCAGACCTCGAGAAGGACCACATAAAGGTTGACGGTAAGCTTTTGACGAAACCCGAACAGAAGATATATTTAATGTTTAATAAACCGAGTGGCGTGGTTACAACTATTTCTGACCCTGAGGGAAGACCGACTATAATGGATTTTCTGAAGGGAATAAAATATAGAGTCTTTCCTGTAGGCAGGCTTGATTACGGCTCCGAAGGGCTGTTGCTGGTAACAAATGATGGAGATTTTGCCCATTCAATATTGCATCCATCGAAGAAGATATCTAAGACCTATCTGGTTAAGGTGAAAGGTATCATGACAGAGGAGGAGATGGAGAAATTGAGAAGAGGCGTAAGATTAAATTCCGGTCGCCACAATAGGCTGACAGCACCAGCAAAGGTGAGAAAGATTAAAAAAGCAGAAAATAATTCGTGGATCGAAGTAACCATATACGAGGGGAGAAAAAGAGAGATAAGAAGAATGATAGAAATGGTCGGACATTCCGTTGTTAGACTAAAGAGGATTGCAATTAATGGTCTAAAACTGTCTGACTTAAGACCAGGCGAAGCCAGGCACTTAACTCCCGAAGAACTAAAAATTATTAAGAGTGCTTGAGGGGCGACTTTGGGTTTATAACAGCTTGAAAATGGGATCTGGGGTGAGGTCCCGCGGAGATGTTATGTTTCGTGATAGGTGGTGCGGTGATATCAGGGAGTCAGATATAGGCAGAGAGGTGAACTTAGCCGGATGGGTACTTAGGAAAAGAGACCATGGAGGATTGATATTCGTTGATTTAAGAGACAGAAGCGGTGTTACACAGGTCGTTCTCGACCCTGATGTATCAGAAGAGGCACACAGACTTGCCCGTTGCCTGCATAGAGAGTTTGTTATAGTTGTATCAGGCGAGGTAAGACGAAGACCTGAGGGAACAGAGAACTTTAATCTCCCAACGGGAATGGTAGAGCTCCAGGCAGACAAATTGACAATACTAAATGAGGCAGCTCCTCTCCCGTTTCCAATGGAGGAGGCAGCAGAGACAGCAGAATCTCTCAGATTGAAATACAGATACCTTGATTTAAGGAGACCTAATTTACATCATAATCTCATCACTAGACACAGGATTGCGAAGGTTCTGAGAGATTATCTGGATGAGCATGGGTTTCTCGAAGTAGAGACGCCAATACTTACCAAATCAACTCCCGAAGGCGCAAGGGACTATCTCGTCCCAAGCAGACCTAATCCCGGCAATTTTTACGCCCTTCCTCAGTCGCCACAGCTCTTTAAGCAGATACTCATGGTATCAGGTCTCGACAGATACTTCCAGATAGCCAGATGTTTTAGAGATGAAGACCTCAGGGCCGATAGACAACCTGAATTTACACAGGTAGATATCGAGATGTCCTTTGTAGAAAGAGGAGATGTGATAGCGATTGTAGAAGGAATGGCTAAAAGGCTTTTTAGGGATATTCTGGATATCGAAATCGAAATACCGTTTGAGAGACTTAGCTTTAAAGAGTCGATGGAGAGGTTTGGCAATGATAAGCCTGATCTGAGATTCGGGCTCGAACTGAAGGATATGTCAGACATTGTGGTGGAAGGAAGATTTAAGGTCTTTCTCGATGCCGTGCAGTTTGGTGGCAGGGTAAAGGCAATCAATGGCGAGGGGATGGCAAGACTTTCGAGGAAAGAGATAGATCTGCTTACAGAGGAGGCAAACTCCTTTGGTGCAAAAGGTCTGGCATGGGTGAAGGTTAAAAATGGTTTTGAATCTCCCATAGCCAAATTTTTCCCTGAAGAGGTCTTAAGGCAGATGGCAGAGAGGCTTGGTGCATCAGAAGGCGATTTAATGTTATTTATCGCCGACAAAGGAGATGTCGTTCATGATGTGCTGAGTCGTATGAGGCTTAAACTCGGGCAGAGGTTAGGCCTTATAAAGACGGGGTTTAAGTTTGTCTGGGTGATAGACCATCCCCTCCTTGAATGGGACGAGGGTGAAAGAAGGTTTGCGACTGTCCACCATCCATTCACATCGCCGGCAGATGAAGATGTTGATAAATTGCTCTCCCTTGACACGATTGATATTAATGATGAAACCTTTACTTCTCGCCTCTCGTTTTTCACCTCTCTCCAGGCAAAGGCGTATGACATTGTGCTTAATGGCTGTGAAATTGGCGGAGGCAGTATTCGTATCCATAGAGGAGATCTCCAGAAAAAAATGTTTGAGGTGTTGAGAATATCCGAAGATGAGGCAAGGGCTAAGTTTGGTTTCCTTCTTGATGCCCTTGGATATGGGGCACCACCGCATGGGGGCATTGCCCTTGGACTAGACAGATTAGTGATGTTGATGGTTGGCGCCCATTCCATAAGGGATGTTATTGCATTCCCTAAAACCCAGAAAGCTGCCTGTTTTATGAGCGGCGCGCCTTCAACAGTTGAGCAGAAGCAGTTGCGAGAATTACACCTAAAGACAACCGGTTTTTTCTAAAATTGAGGGTGCAGCATAACAAGGATAAGGTCTTGTTATAGTGAAAAAGGCTCTTTTTCATTTCGAGTAGGTAGCACCATAATGATTCACCCAGCACTCAGCACCTTAAATGCCCGATACTCAGTATTGCCCAGCACTCAGCTTCATTTCTTCGCTGATGCTCCTGCAACCTGCGAGCTGGGTGCTGGGTAGGTCGCTATCTTCTTCTTTTCGGGTAAGAAGATAGTATGCTCACCCACTTGAAATGGGAAAGAGCCGTAAAAAGTGTGTTATAGTAAAAAGTGTGTTATAGTTTAGACGCCAATTTTTTAGAATTGAACTGAACGGGGAGGGCTGGGGTGATCCACAGCCCTTGGAGCAGGTAATATGTTTTCTAAAAAGAGTACTCCGATAGGGCTTGACATAGGGTCAGCTTATATTAAGGTGGCCAAGGTTAATGATACAAAGAAAGGTTATGAACTTGCCTTTTTTGATATATTACCAATTCAACCAGGCATCATTAAGGATGAAATTATCTCTGACAAAGATAGCCTGGCTAATTCTATCAAAGAGCTACTGAAAGAGGTGGGTATAAAAAGATGCAAGACGGTCATCGGTCTGTCAGGTCACTTTTCTGTAATAACAAAAAGGATAACACTTCCTCTCATGACAGAGCAAGAGCTTAATCTCTCTATTAAATATGAAGCAGAACAATATGTGCCGTTTGATATAGATGATATTGATGTTGCCTTTCAAATACTCGGCCCCATCGCCGAACAGAAAGGGCAGATGGATGTTATCCTCGTAGCAGCAAAGAAGAAGCTAATCGAAGATTATTCTGAAGTTGTTGAAAAAGCAGGCCTTATGCCTGCCATTGTGGATACAGACTCCTTTGCCATTAGTAATCTGCACGAGGTTAATTATGGTGCTAATGCGAAAGACAATATTGCGGTAATTAATATTGGGGCACGCATAACAAATATAGTCATACTCCAGAATGGGATGCCTGCCTTTACAAGAGATTACAACATAGGCAGTAATTACCATACAGAGGAACTGAAGAGGTCGTTAAATATTTCTGAAGAAGACGCTGAGAGATTGAAGATGAAAAGTTCCTCTGCAGGAATTTCGCCTGATGATGCTCAGAGGATTATTAATTCTGCTTCTGATGAGCTATGCGGAGAGATATATAAAGAATTTGAGTACTTCAAGAGTGCAAGAGAAATAGATATAGAAAGAGTCGTCCTGAGCGGTGGAACTGCCCTCATAGAAGGTTTTTCTAATACGATGGCCGAAAGGCTCGGCATGCAGGTGGAGGTCATAGATCCATTCAGAAACATAAAGATACCTGATAAACTTGATGCCGACTATATAAAAGAAATTGCTCCAATAGCCGCAGTAGCTATTGGACTTGCCTTAAGGCGCGTTGGAGACGGATAGTGATACGAATAAACCTGCTACCCGGAAAAGAAAAGAGAGAGAGAATAAAGGGTCCCCTGAAGTTTTCTGTCTCAATTGCCATTGTTGCCGCTCTGACCCTACTCTTGGTGGTGGCGGCACTATTTTATCTGGAGACTGCGTTGTCTTCACTGGAGTCCAATATTGAATCAAATAAAGCAGTATTAGCATATCTTAAAGAGAAGGAAGACGAGGTAAAGAAATACGAACGGATGATCATGGATATTGAACGGAAAAGCAGTCTTATAGTGACCCTCAGGGAAGGGCAGGCAGCCCCGGCAAAGATACTGAGTGATGTAAGTATCAGGATGCCTGAAGGGGTCTGGTTGACATCACTGACACAGACAGGTTACCTTATTGCCTTAGAAGGGTATGCCCTTAGAATCAGAGATATCGTTTTCTATGTGAGAGATTTAAAGATGTCGGAGTATTTTACGGATGTAGCTCTGTTAGAAGCCAGGCAATTAGAATTTGAGGGTGTCGAGGTCTACGGTTTTAAGTTAAACTTCAGGGTGAGGAGGCAATAAGACAATTTAAATATAAAATATCAAAATGTAAAACTAAGGAATATTTTTTGTTTTACTCCATAGTTTTTAACTGGTTGACTTTTACCATAATTTTAATATTTTAATTTTGATTTTTGATATACCTTATGAAGCTCAGTCTTGATATAGAGAATCTCTCGCCAGTTAAAAAGGGCCTGTTGCTTGTACTCCCTCCGTTGATAATTATCGCTTTGGCGGTTGTTCTTCATATAAAGCCTTCTCTTGAAGCAAAGTCCATATTATTACTGGAGATAGAGAAACAGGAGCAGGCAATCATTATTGCCCAGAAGAGAATAGAAAGACTCCCGTCTCTGAGAGCCGAATATGGAAGGCTGAAAGATGAACTCTTAGTGCTCCAATTGCAATTGCCAAAAGAATGGGAAGTCACGCCGCTCCTCAAACAGGTATCAGACCTTGCGACAAGGGCAGGACTGGAGGTTGCCTTATGGAGACCAGGCGATAGAAGTGTTCATGTCAGCGAGAAAGTATATGAAATACCTGTCGTGACAGAGATGAGTGGCACTTACCATATATTTGCCCAATTCTTTAGCGAGATAACAAGACTTGACAGGATTGTTACTATAAGAGATATAAGTATGGAAGTAGCCGAAAGAGATATACTAAGAGTCAGGTTTATTACCACGACATATACTATGAAGGAAATTTAAATATCAAATATCAAAATGCAAAATGTTTTCAAGGAAATAATTTTAACATTTAAATTTTGATTTTTGATATTATTTAGGGGGTGGGAATGAAAAAGGGAATTAT
>JAJOKM010000101.1 GCA_021129835.1 Thermodesulfovibrionales bacterium
GGGCGTGGCAATCCCGCCCAGATTGCTTCACTTCGTTCGCAATGACAAGCGAAGAGCAATAACAAAAAAGTATTGTAACTATTCAGGTCTCCCTTTCAGAAAAGGATATGTTTTTTACTCATCCCCACTTTAGAAAAGAGGGAGACCTGAACAATTACTTTTTTTGTGTATTTTTATATGGGGCAATGATACCGCTATATACGGTTCACGGTTTACGGTTAAAGAAACTGGAAACCGTAAACTGGAAACCGTCTTTATGAGGCAATTCGGGTGATTGCATTATTATGGGCAAATATATTAAAATCTTTTATTGAAGAGGTGTAAATTCTTCGCTCTCATCCGGAAAGACTTCAACCTTGTTAAGCAAAGACTCATAAACTTTGGCGAAACATGGCCCAGCCATGCTTGCCCACATGAGATAAAAAAGAGCCATAAAATCTGTGCTTGGCCGGTGCCGCCTGCCTATGCGTTGCACGCAGACAGGTGGGCACGGCGGACAGGCAATCAGGTATAATTAAGTATTATATAAGGAGGTGATTTGCTTGGTAAAGATTAGATTGACAAGGATGGGGGCCCATAAAAGACCATTTTATAGAATTATAGTAGCGGACTCACGGGCAAGGAGAGATGGCCCGTTTATAGAGATCATGGGAACCTATGATCCAAAGAAAGAACCGTCTGAAATAAAAGTCAATTCAGAACGGGTTAGATATTGGATCGAACGTGGCGCACAACCAACAGATATCGTTAAAAAGCTTTTACGAAGGTTTGAAATGCAAAACGCCAGAACATAAACACTGCATTCTTATAGAGGTGGAGCGATGAAGACACTAATTGAGATGATGGCTAAAGCACTCGTCGATATGCCTGATGAGGTAAAGGTTTCTGAGGTTGAAGGAAAAAGGACAACTGTTTACGAGCTCAGGGTATCTTCTGGAGATCTCGGTAAAGTTATAGGCAAACAAGGGAAGACTGCTCGCGCAATGAGAACTATACTGGGTGCTGCAGGTACAAAGTTAAATAAACGTTGCGTCCTTGAGATATTAGAATAAAAATCTACTAATAGGTAGTTCAGGGGGGCGTTTATCCTAAACGCCCTTTATTTATTATATGACAATAGGATTTGATGTAATTACTATCTTTCCTGAGATATTTCATGCCTACCTCAGCGAGAGCATACTTAAAAGGGCTATGCAGAACGAGTTTCTTGATGTAAAGGTCTATAATCTCAGGGATTTTACGACGGACAGGCACAAGACTGTTGATGACTATCCATACGGTGGTGGTGCAGGGATGGTTATGAAGGCAGAGCCTATATATAATGCAGTGCAGGCAATAAAGACAGATGCATTGGAAAGACTGATTGTGATGCTAAGCCCGCAAGGAAAGAGATATAACCAGACAATGGCAGAGACCATGTCTCAAGAAAAGAGGAGAATACTCTTTATTTGCGGCAGATATGAGGGTATAGATGAGCGGGTGCGGGAATGTGTCGTTGATGAAGAGATCTCTGTTGGGGATTATGTTTTGACTGGCGGAGAATTAGCTGCTTTGGTTATAATAGATAGCATTACACGATTAATACCGGGCGTGTTGGGCAGTAAAGAGTCTACAAAGGAAGAGTCATTTTCGTGGGGAATTCTTGATTATCCTCATTATACAAGACCACCCAAGTTTAATGAAATAAAGGTTCCTGATGTCTTGCTCTCTGGAAATCACAAAGAGATATCGAAATGGAGGAGAAGGGAAGCGATAAAAAGGACATTACTGAAGAGACCAGACCTTATTGAAGAGTCTAAATTAGACCGAGATGATTATGATATATTGGATGAACTTCGCCGGTGCAGTCTTGGCTAAAAATATATATAATCAGGTGGAGTCCATTGCAAGAGGCATGATGAATACTATATTAGGAGGAGAGTGATGAGTTTGATACAACCGATAGAAGAGGGCTATAAACGAGAGCTAACAGACTTCAATGTAGGAGATACTGTCAAGGTATATATCAAGGTTGTGGAAGGAGATAAAGAGAGACTCCAGCCCTTTGAGGGGATTGTAATTTCACGCAAAGGAGGAGGCATAAGAGAGACCTTTATGGTGAGAAAAATATCCTTTGGTATTGGCGTTGAAAGAATATTCCCTCTTCATTCACCATCCATAAACAAAATAGAAGTATTAAAACAAGGTGTCGTAAGGAGGGCAAAATTGTATTACTTAAGAGACAGGAAGGGTAAAAAGGCAAAGGTTAAAGAGAAGAGAAGGACGACAGTGGCAAAAACTTAGAGCAATGAATCTCTACGAATATGACGAATCCATAAAAAGAGACGGGGCTAAAGTAATTGCGGGTATGGATGAAGCAGGCAGGGGGCCATTAGCCGGTCCTGTAGTGGCGGCGGTGGTAGTTCTGGATGAAGGTTTTCGGATAAATAACATAAGAGACTCAAAGAAGGTGCCAGAGAAAGAGAGGGAGCAACTCTTCTGCGAGATATTACTTAGTGATGCCACTATCGGAATCAGTATTGTCGATGAAGAGGAGATTGATAGGCTTAATATACTCGAAGCTACCAGATTGGCGATGCATAATGCGATAATTGATTTAACGAAGGATACAGCAAACATGCCTGATATAATCCTTATTGATGCCCTTAATATTCCGTCCATTAAAATAAGACAGGCGTCAATAATAAAAGGTGATACCAAAAGCGCTTCAATTGCATCTGCCTCGATCGTTGCAAAGGTCGTGAGAGATAAAATAATGATTAAGTATCACTCTAAATATCCGCAATACGATTTTGATAAGCATAAGGGCTACGCAACTAAGGCACATCTTGATAAAATAAGAAAATATGGTCCATCTCCGATACACAGAAAAAGTTTTCGGAAGGTAAGAGATTTAGCGCTGCCTTTTAGTGAGAGGTTATAGATCAGGAATTGACGAGTTGATATAGCCAAAAGAGGTTACATGTCGTGTCTTTACATAGCAGTGAAGGGCGTTGTTCAGGGTGTTGGCTTTAGACCATTCGTATATAATCTTGCCCGAAGTCTTGCCATTAAGGGCTATGTAGCAAACACTTCAGATGGCGTAATTATTGAGATAGAAGGTAGCCGCTCCTCTGAATTTACCAGATCACTCCGCGATAAATGTCCACCGCTTGCCAGAATAGATTACATTAAGATCGAAGAATTATCCACTAAGTGTTATGAAGATTTTAAAATCTACGATAGCGCTGATGACGAAGGCTTTACTCTCATCTCTCCTGACATTTCTGTCTGTGATGCCTGTCTGAAGGAGTTATTTGACCCGTCTGACAGGCGTTATCTTTATCCGTTCATCAACTGCATAAACTGCGGCCCTAGGTATTCCATCACCAATAAGGTCCCTTATGACAGGCAAAATACGACTATGTCAGTATTTAATATGTGCAGTCAATGCCTCGAGGAGTATAATGATCCAGCAAATCGCAGGTTTCATGCCCAGCCAAATGCATGCCATGAGTGTGGGCCACAGGTAGAGTTCATAGTTCGCAATCCAGAGATTGGAGTTAGCGGAAATAAAGATCCAATAGAAGCAGCCATAAAACTGCTGAAAGAGGATGCTATTGCTGCCGTTAAAGGACTTGGTGGTTTTCATCTTTGTTGTGATGCTACAAATGAAGGATCGGTTAAAAAATTAAGGAAGAGAAAGAGACACAGCAATAAACCTTTTGCCCTCATGGCGCCTGATATAGGGACCATCAGGCAATTCTGCGAGGTTTCAGAGGCAGAGGTAAAATTGCTACAAGATAGACGCCGACCGATAGTGCTTCTGAAAAGGGCAGGCAGAGGCAAAAGGCTTCCTGATGAAATTGCACTAAATAATAAATATCTTGGCTTTATGCTCCCTTATACTCCGCTCCACTACTTGTTATTTTTACATCCTAGACGTCAGGCCAATTTTAGCGCCCTCGTCATGACAAGCGGAAATCTCGCTGGAGAGCCGATAGTTGTTAATAACGATGAGTCATTATCGAGACTTTCGGCTATTGCAGATATATTTCTCCTGCACAATAGGGATATCTTTATGAGGGTAGATGATTCGGTATTAAGGGCAGGGAGTGGAGCCGAAAGTTTCCACGCATCACTTCCCACTTTCCAGTTTATTAGGAGGTCCCGTGGATTTGCTCCTGAACCGACTAAATTAAAAGATGACGGCCCTGATGTTCTGGGTTGCGGGGCAGACATTAAGAATACATTTACTATCACGAAAGGCGATTATGCCATATCCAGTCAGCACATCGGTGATATGGAGAATATCGAGACTATCCATTTTTTCGAGGAGGCCCTTAATAACCTGAAGCAGGTTTACAGAGCGAATCCAGTTGCCATTGCTTATGATTTACATCCTGGATATCTGTCCACACAATGGGCATTATCTCAAAGTCAGAGGTCAGGAGCGAAGATAGAACTCCACGGTATTCAACACCACCATGCCCATATAGCATCTGTTATGGCCGAAAAAGGATTGAAGAGTAGAGTTATTGGTGTTGCCTTTGACGGCACAGGATATGGCACAGATGGAAATCTCTGGGGCGGTGAATTTCTTGTGTGTGACTTAAAAGGCTTCGTGAGGGCTGCGCATCTCAAGTATATTCCATTGCCTGGTGGTAAGATGTCTATAAAGGAGTGCTGGCGGACGTCAGTCAGTTATGTGATCAACTCTGTAGTTAGTTCGGAACTTGGGGCTCGGAGTTCTGGAGGAGGAGAATCATATAATATCGAAAAGGTCTGGGAATATCTCGATTCTACCGGATTTGTGGAAAAATACGGCCGGAGTAAAATCGAAAATATATTAAGGCTCATTAATAAAAAGCAATTTTCTCCTCTTTCATCAAGCGCTGGCAGACTCTTTGATGCGGTATCAGCGATTACAGGAATATGTGATAAAAATACCTTTGAAGGCGAGGCTGCCATAGAGCTTTCGCAGTTTACAGTTAACAGTTCGCATCCGCATAGTCTGTATCCATATGAAATCTTAGATATGGAAACCAGGTTGCCAATGATTGTGGACTTCTCGAAGACGATTCTGCAGATACTTGAGGCCGTGAGACAGAATGAAGATAAAGGAGTGATTGCTGTTAGATTTCATGATACATTAGTTGATGCAGTAGCGGTGGTAGTTACTCATATCAGCCATAAATACGGGGTAAAAAGAGTTATACTGAGTGGTGGAGTGTTTCAGAACCCATACCTTTTAGAAAATGTACTTGCTCGGCTCTTATCAGATGGTTTTGAGGTCTATACCAATGAGGAAGTTCCCTGCAACGATGGGGGTATATCTCTGGGGCAGGCGTATATAGTTAGAGAGAGATTGAAGAATAGTTAAAAGGAAGCACAATATGCCAATACCAGACAATAAAAGCAAGAAAGCGAGCAATAGCCAACATTTCAAGTCGAAAAAAAAGATCTACCTCCAAATTTTAATCCTTCTTTTGGTAGTTGGCTGTATTGTATTGATTTTCCTTTATCCGGAGAAAATAAAAGAACTAAAAAAATATGGCTACCTTGGAGGCTTTTTAATTGCCATGATAGCCAATATGACTATAGTAATACCTGCCCCTGGTTGGGCGGTAATTGTTGCTTTGGCTGGAATTCTCGATCCATGGCTGCTCGGTCTTGTCTCTGGTTTAGGAGCGACAATCGGTCAATGCACCGCTTATTTGCTCGGTTACAGCAGTATGGCATTAATAAAGGAGGGACCTAAGTATCAAAAGGCAACTGACTTAATGCAGCGATGGGGTTCTTTATGTATATTTTTCTTTGCCCTTATACCTAACCCACTGGTTGACATTGTCGGGATGGCAGCCGGAATACTAAAATTTCCTTTTTTAAGATTTTTCTTCTTTTGTGCCCTTGGCACTATTCCCAAATATCTCTTTTTGACATTGGTTGGTGGTTGGGGATTAGAGTTTCTCCTTGCCCCTTAAGCAAGGACTACTAAGACCAAGGAAAAAATCAGACCAGATAGGACAATAACTTTTTGGCATTTTCATGTTGGGCGTCGGATACCAAACCACCCTTCCTGAGATTTCTGATTCTATTAGGAGATTTGCCCGTAAGGAGATGCCTCCTGTTTGCCTTATTCCTTTTAATTTTTCCATTGCCAGTCACCTTAAACCTCTTTGTAGCACCTTTGTGAGTCTTAATTTTCGGCATTTATTATCCACCCCTCTTAGGTAATTGGATCAGACCTTAACATTTTGATAATTCTTAAGGGTCTCTCCATAAAAAATCCCCCATTTCTTTCAAAAGAAATTGTATCAAATTAAATCAATTTTGTCAAATGACAGCAATTTAACCCAGCAATTCTCGGTAAGCGTCCAAAAAGCAGGCAAAGCGATAAAATATCAAGAG
>JAJOKM010000002.1 GCA_021129835.1 Thermodesulfovibrionales bacterium
CCTTTCACTTTAATAGCAAATATCAAAGATTAAAAATCAAAATTATTTCTAAGAAGAGGCTCTTGCAAAAGTATGAGAATGCCCCCTTTTGTCATTCCGAACGAAGTGAGGAATCTTTTACTATCAATGAGTTATAAGACCCCTCGTGTCGCTCGGGGTGACATTTTCGGGACTTTTGCAAGAGGCTCAGAAACATTTTACATTTTTATTTGTCATTTTGCATTTTGATTTTTGATTTTTACATTTACCCCTTAATTTTGACATTTATTTACTTTATTTCGACATTTGAGCCTTTACATTTGTCATTTATTCTTTATCTCACAATATTTTCTTGCCAAAAGAGCAAGAACTTTATGAATAAGATACTAGCGTTTTATCGAATTCTCCTCTAAATTTTATCATACAGCTTTTGACACTACCTGACTATTGCACTACAATAAATTAACATCGCAAAAAGTTGCAAGTCTATCGGAAAATCCGGGCATACTATAATAAAACCGACATGTGCTTTCAGCACACAAAAGGGGATCACAATGACAAGTGAAGAGCAATAACGAAAAAGTATTTTCAAAGGAATGCAGTATAATCTAGTAGCTTATGAGCAATTATATAGAGATATTGACAGCGAAACATGCCGGGTTTTGTTTCGGGGTTAAAAGGGCCGTTGATATGGCCTTTCATGCTGCTGCCATGGGCAGCGGTGTCTATACTCTAGGGCCTGTAATCCATAATCCGCAGGCAGTAGAGCAATTAAGGTCGAAAGGTGTATCAGCTATAGATGATATATGCAACGATAAAATAAAGACCCTTGTAATAAGGACTCATGGAGTTCCTCGTGAAATATCGGAAGAATTAGCCAACAAAAAATATAAGGTTGTTGATGCGACATGTCCATTTGTAAAAAATGCCCAACAATATGCTAAACTTTTAAGGGAAGACGGATATCAGGTGATTATTATTGGCAACAAAGAACACCCCGAGGTTAAAGGGTTGATGAGTTATGCAGGCGAAGATGTAATTGTTGTCGACAGTGGAGATGTATTGCCAGGACTGAAGAGTAAGGTAGGGATCGTAGTGCAGACAACCCAGCCCGTGAGTGCCCTAAAGAGATTTGTCTCTGATGTAGCAGAACAGGCAAAGGAAATCAAGGTATTCAATACCATATGTAATTCTACTTTACTAAGGCTTAAAGAGACAGAGGAGATGACCCAAAAAACAGACGCGATGGTCGTCGTTGGTGGCAGAAACAGTGCAAATACAAGCCGGCTTGCCCAGTTGTGCAGATCCATGTCTATCCCTACATATCATATCGAAACAGCTTCAGAGATAAAGGATGACTGGTTTTTGACTATGCATAAGGTAGGGGTAACTGCAGGGGCATCAACTCCTGATTGGATTATAAAAGAAGTCGAAGAAAGAATTAGAGATATAGGAGGGGCAGAATAGTATGAATATGGAGACACAAGAGGAGACAAAAGAGATTGAGAGGCTTTACGCTGAAACATTGCATAAGGTGGAAAGGGGTAGCATAGCAAAGGGCAAAGTTATTGCTGTTAAAAGTGATAGGGTAGTGGTAGATGTTGGGTATAAATCGGAAGGGATAATGCACCCTTCTGAGTTTCCAGAGAAGGAACTTTCAGAAATGAAAGAGGGTGATGATGTAGAAGTGTTTATAGAAAGGATTAATGACCAGGAAGGAGTTGTTACTCTTTCCAGAGGCAGGGCATTAAAAATAGAGGCATGGAAGACATTGACCGATGCATATAATAACAATTCTTATGTAGAGGGAAAGGTTATAGGAAAGACAAAAGGGGGGGTGCTTGTAGATGTAGCCGGAATAACGGCATTCCTTCCTTCATCCCAGGTAGATATAAAACCTCTGAGAGAGCTGGACTCTTTTATAGGACAGACCATTTCTCTGAAGATATTAAAGCTGATGCCGCCAAAGAACTATTTCGATAGTCAAGTCTCCGGGACATCTCTTATTGTCTCTAGACGGGCGATTATAGAAGAGGAGAGAAGCAGGAAAAAGGAAGAAATACTTAAGGTTATGAAAGAGGGGGCTGTATTGAGAGGTGTAGTAAAAAATATAACTGATTATGGTGTGTTTGTCGATCTTGGTGGTATTGATAGCCTCCTGCACATATCAGATATTTCATGGAGGAAGGTTAATCACCCCTCGGAGTTTTTCTCAATAGAAGACGAGGATGAGTTTATTGTGATCAAGTATGATACGGAGACTGAAAAGGTTACACTAGGTTACAAGCAAAAGAGAGGAGACCCCTGGTTGTTTGCTGATGAGAAATATAAACCTGATATGAGGGTTAAGGGGAGGGTTGTGAATATAGTAGACTACGGGTTTTTTGTTGAAGTTGAAGAAGGGCTCGAAGGGCTTGTGCATATATCAGAGTTGGATTGGACTACCAGACCGAGGCATCCTTCGAAATATGTCTCCGTTGGCGAAGAAATAGAGGCTATGGTTATGCGTGTGAATAAGGGTGAAAGGAGATTATCACTCGGCATTAAACAATTGAAGCCAAGACCGTGGGAACTTATCGAAGAGCGATATAAAGTCGGACAGGTGATAACAGGAAAGGTAAAAACACTTACAGACTTCGGGGTATTTGTGAGATTACCAGAGGGTGTTGATGGACTGATACATATTTCAGACCTTTCATGGATGAAACATATAAAGCATCCATCGGAAGTGCTTAAAAAGGGGCATAAGGTGGACGCCGTTATTCTCACCCTTGAGCCAGACAAAGAGAGGATGGCACTGGGGATAAAACAATTAACTCCTGACCCATGGAAAGATGAAATCCCCGAACAATTTAAGCATGGCGATGAGCTTAAAGGCCAGGTGTCGAGAATTACTGACTTTGGAATTTTCGTAAAACTTAGAGGAGACATTGAAGGGTTTGTATATCCACCTAAGGCAGATATATCAGGAGAGTTTAAGGAAGGGGATGAGATAGAGGTACGCATTGTAAAGGTGAATGCAGAAGAAAGGAAGATAGGCTTGAGTATAAAGAATATAAATTCAGGCGATGAACAGTGAGGTGTAAGCGATGACGGCAAAGAGAGGCTGCTTTATTGTAGTAGTTGTCGTTGTATCTCTGATTGTTATAAGTGGCATTATTGCTTTTTTTAAGAAAGAGTTAGTGGTGGCGGAAAGAGTAGCATTAGTCAGAGTTGTAGGACCTATACTCCAAGCGGAAGACATTGTTCGGGAGATTAGAAGACATACAAAGGATACATCTATATTGGCTATAGCTTTAAGAATTGATAGCCCTGGTGGTGGTGTAGCCGCTACCCAGGAGATATACGAGGAAGTTAAAAGGGCCGCTGTCGTGAAGCCGGTCATTGTTTCTATGGGGGGCGTTGCCGCCTCAGGGGGTTTATATATAGCCCTTCCTGCTAGTAAGATTATCGCAAATCCAGGCACAATCACAGGATCCATAGGAGTGATGATGAAAGCGCCAAATATAGAAAGACTTATGGATAAACTCGGGATAGAGATGGATATAGTAAAGTCTGGAGTACATAAGGATATGGCATCAGTCTTCAGAGAAATGGGAGAAGAGGAAAGAGAGATTCTTCAGGGGGTTATAGAGGATGTGCATGAGCAGTTTATCGAAGCTGTTTCAAAGGGCAGAGAGATGCCAATAGAGGAGGCGAGACTTCTAGCTGATGGCAGGGTATTTTCTGGAAGACAGGCGATGGAAGTAGGACTTGTAGACGCTCTTGGGTGTCTCAGGCACGCCATTATGGTTGCTGCAGAGGCAGCAGGGATAGTAGGCGAACCAAAGGTTGTGACTATAAAAAGGGAGCCTACAATTTTAGATCTGCTCGGCATAAATTTTTTGGAGAAGATGTCTCGGATCTTTCCAAGGGCAGAGTTGAAGTTTTTGCATATGCCGGAGGCTGTTCGATAATAAATATATTGCTTTTTACTAACAAAAACTGTTACATTATCTCAGTTTGTTGTTCTCAAAGAGAGTGGGGTTCCCACTCTTTTGTTTTATTAGAAGCTGCAGGAGAATAATGAATACAATTATAAAAGGGAAAATCTATGAACTTGCTAATCAAATAGCTGAAGATGGCGCGCTGGAGCTTGTCAATGTAGATATGCTTGCCATGGGTAAAAAGACCTTGCTCAGAGTAGTGGTAGACAAAGAGAGAGGTGTAACAATCGGAGATTGTGAGAGAACAAGCAGAGGTCTCGAGGCACTTTTAGATGCAGAAGACCTGATAAAAGGGACATACTTATTAGAGGTATCATCGCCGGGACTTGACAGACCACTTATCAAACAGAAGGACTTTGAAAAAAACAGAGGTAAGCTTGCAAGGGTTATTACGACTGAAAAGATAGGTAACCAGACATTTCTTATTGGAAGGATTGTTGATGTAGGAGAGGACTGGATAAGGCTTAGACTAGGGAAAAAAGAAAAAAGCGAAGATATTTTTATTCCCATAGATAAAATTTCAAAGGCAAGATTAGAAATAGAGCCCAGATAGGAGCGTTAGTCGAAATGCCAAGGAAATTATATTCTGCAATAGATCAGATTAGCAGAGAAAGGGGTATCCCTCACGAAGTATTATTAAATGTCCTTGAGGTAGCACTACTGTCTGCTGTTCGAAAAAAGTTTGGCGATAGAAACAACGTAAGAGTAAGGATAGACCCTAAAACCTGCGATATTCAGGTGTTTGAGGCCAAACAGATCGTAGAAAATGTCTCTAAAGGGGATAAAGAGATCGCCTTAGAGGAGGCAAAGGAGATCTTTCCTGATAAAATAACTGGTGACACAGTCGAAATACCAATCCATCTTCATGACCTTGGCAGAATAGCATCACAAACTGCAAAACAGGTCCTGCTCCAAAAGGTAAGAGAGGCTGAAAAGGATATCATTTATGAGGAATTCAAAGATAAGGTGGGTCAAATAGTCAGCGGCACTGTATTAAGGAAGGAAAGAGGAAATTACTACATCAATCTTGCAAAGATAGAAGCAGTCCTGCCACAGAAGGATACCCGTCCTACTGAAACTTTAAGGAGAGGGGATATTGTAAAGGCATATCTATCTGAAGTGGAACAGACACCCAAAGGTCCTGTTATAATGCTTTCGAGAACAACCACTGATTTTGTTATAGGTCTTTTTAAAATAGAAATCCCTGAAATACAGGAAGAGATTGTCGTTATAAAGGAGATTGCTAGAGAACCATGGGAAAGAACAAAGTTAGCAGTATATTCTCATGATCCCTCCATAGACGCAGTGGGTGCATGCGTCGGCATGAAAGGGACACGAGTTCAATCTGTTGTAAGGGAATTAAGAGGTGAGAGGATCGACATAATACCGTGGAGTGACGATCCGCGAATATTTATTGCAAGATCCCTTACCCCCGCAGTTGTTAACAGGGTCGGAATAAATGAAGAAGAAAAGACCGCAATGGTAATAGCAGATGACCAGCAACTATCCCTTGCGATAGGAAGACATGGACAAAACATAAAATTAGCATCAAAGTTGACCGGCTGGGAGATAGAAATATTAAGCGAGTCAGAGTACTCAAAAATAAAAATTGAAGAGGCGGACAGGACCCTCAGTGAGGCGATAAAAGAAGAGGCAACAGATAATATATGAGCTAAAGAATTTGTGGTTCTTCTCTACCCGGGGCCTCATTTAAAAATCTGGTTCTTCTCCCAATGTTGGTGAAGTACACTATATGCAGTGTACTTTAGAAAACTGGTTTGGAGAATTGGAGATAGCCACAACGTCGTAAGATCTTCAATTCAAAGTATTCTTCACTCCTGTAGCCATAAGCCATTCGTTTGAGCGCTTTAATTTTGTTATTGAGGCCTTCAGCGATTGCATTGGCGTACCGATAAGCAAGATAGGAAACGATATCCTCAAGATAGCGTATAAGCATATTAGTAATAGTTCACCGCCCCACCTTTGTTTGTGCAAGGACGATAGTCCGGCCTTGATGTCTCTTCCCGATCTATGTACATGATTGTCTCCGCCATCATCTTTCCCGTCTCTAATAAAAATGCATCCAGCCCCTGCTTGCCTTTACTATAAATCTGATACATCCGATTTATTAGCTCCTGCCTCCCGAAGACCTCCTGAAACTGTTTTGTTGCTTTTTTACTTCGTCTTGTGTTTAATTTCATTAGTGGCTCCTTTCTTTTTTATTTTTTGTGTTCCGTGGATTATATCGACGGGGGAGCCACTTTTTCAATTTCGACTAACTTTAGTATAACCTCAATTTGGCGGCTTTAATAAAAATGGGGTTAAGTTTTATAAGGGAGAGGCTCTTGCAAAAGCATGAGAATGCCCCCTTTTGTCATTCCGAACGAAGTGAGGAATCTTTTACTATCAGTGAGTTATAAGAC
>JAJOKM010000128.1 GCA_021129835.1 Thermodesulfovibrionales bacterium
CATTTTCATGCCCTTTTGTGTGCTGAAAGCACATGTAGGTTTCATATGGGTAAGCATAGCAGGACTGAATTTCTTCAAAATCAAACTGCCATATCTCTAACGAGAAAGAATCCTTTAGTTGTCTTGAAGCCCTATCTCGAATAAAATTCAACCACCAGTTGCTCCTGAACGGGGAGCTGTATCTCCTCTCTTGATGGAACCCTTATAAGCTTCCCTGTCAGGCTTTGCATATCAACTTCTATCCATACTGGAAGTCCCTTATGTTCAGCTGCTGCTAAACTTCCGGGTATTGCCTGAATGTCTTTACTGGACTCTCTGACTCTAACTATATCACCAGGTCTTAATATGTATGAAGGAATATCAACCCGTTTTTCGTTAACGAAAAAATGCCCGTGCCTTACCAGTTGTCTCGCTCCGCCTCTACTGGCGGAAAAACCCATTCTATAAACAGTATTGTCAAGCCTTCTCTCTAACATTTGGAGTAAGACTTCCCCAGTTATACCTTTCATGCGGGATGCCTTCTCAAAATATATCCTGAACTGTTTCTCCAGTATACCGTATATTCTTTTTATTTTCTGTTTCTCTCTTAATTGTATGCCATAGTCTGAAGGTTTTCCTCTTCTTTGTCCATGCTGCCCGGGGGCATATTTCCTCCTCTCTATTGCGCATTTCTCAGTATAACACCTGATGCCTTTTAAAAAGAGTTTTTCTCCTTCTCTCCTGCAAAGCCTGCATAATGCACCCGTATACCTTGCCACTTATACCCTCCTTCTTTTTGGCGGTCTGCAACCATTATGAGGCACTGGTGTAACATCGTTTATTGTAGTTACTTCCAGCCCTGTTGCCCGAAGGGCACGGATTGCTGTCTCTCTGCCTGCCCCAGGACCTTTGACATAAACATCAACATGTTTTAGCCCCATTTCCATCGCCTTTTTTGCTGCTCTCTCTGATGCCAGTTGTGCCGCAAAAGGAGTGCCTTTTCTTGACCCTTTAAAGCCGAGACTTCCTGCGCTCGACCATGCTATCACATTGCCGCTTTGATCAGTTATCGTAATTATTGTATTATTAAAAGTGGTTTGTATATGAACTTTTCCACTAAGTATATTCTTTTTTGCCTTTTTTACGGTCCTTTTTTTCTGAGACATTAGTTCCTCCTAAGTACGATTACATAGATTTTACTATAGCACACGAAAGACTTCTGACTTCTGAGACTTTTGGCTTTTATCCTAAGTTAATGTCCGAAGTCTAATTTATTACCTTTTCTTAATCACAGCTTTTTGGGCCCTTTGCGCGTCCTTGCATTTGTCTTCGTCCTTTGTCCATTAACAGGCAAGCGGGTTTTGTGCCTGCCACCTTTGTAACATCCTATATCCATCAGCCTTTTTATATTTAAAGATGTTTCGCGCCTCAGGTCACCTTCTATCTTGTAATCTCTCTCTAAAAGGCTTCTTAACCTGACTATATTGTCAGTGGTGAGATCTTTTACTCGAGTGATAGGGTTTATTCCGGCCTCTTTCAGTATTTTCCCGGACATAGATCTCCCGATGCCAAATATGCGTGTCAACCCTATCTCGACCCGTTTATTTTTTGGCAACTCAACACCGGCTATTTTTGCCATATTCTCCCTCCCCCTTTAATATTAAATATCAAAATTTAAATATCAAAATTATTTGCTCCAAAACATTTTGCATTTTAATATTTGATATTTAAATTGCCTTCGTTTATTATCCCTGTCTCTGTTTATGCCTTAGGTTTTCACAGAAGACCCTTACAACGCCTTTCCTCCTTACAATCTTACACTTAAGGCATATTGGCTTGACAGAAGCTCCTACCTTCATATTAATCCCCCCTGCATATATTTAATATTAAAAATCAAAATTCAAATACCAAAATTATAAACATTTTGCATTTTAATATTTGATATTTAAATTGCCTCTTTCTGGTGGCGAAGGCATATGCATGCCCCCAATCACTCTACTTAAATCTATAAGTTATTCGTCCCTTTGTAAGGTCATATGGAGACAACTTTACAGTGACTTTATCGCCTGGCAGTATCTTTATAAAGCGCATTCTCATCTTACCAGATACATATGCAAGTATTACCTGCCCACTTTCGAGTTTAACCCTGAACATTGCATTTGGCAGAGTCTCGACAATTGTTCCCTGAATTTCAATACTTTCTTCTTTATCCATATTTAAATACCAATTATACCAGATCCGTTAGGGTTTGGGTCAAGATTTTTGGCCCATTTTTTGTAATTACAATAGTATGCTCAAAATGAGCTGACAAACTTCCATCCAGGGTAATTGCAGTCCACCCGTCGTCCAATATTTTAACATCAGGACCGCCAGCATTAACCATTGGTTCTATTGCCAGTGTCATGCCTTCCTTTAATCGCGGTCCTTGACCAGGTCTTCCAAAGTTTGGGATCTGAGGTTCTTCATGCAATGAACAACCAATACCATGCCCAACAAATGCCCTTACGACCGAAAAGCCATTCGACTCAACAAAATCTTGAATTGTAGCCGAGATATCAGAAACTCTATTCCCAACGGTAGCCTTTCCAATTCCGATGTAGAGGGCTTTCTCCGCTACTTTAACAAGTCTTAAGGCACCTGGACTGATATTTCCGACTGGAATAGTTAAAGCGCCATCTCCATAAAAACCATCCAGCATTACTCCTAAATCTATACTGACAATGTCACCACTCTTTATCATTGTCTTCCGCGAGGGTATTCCATGCACTATTTGATCGTTTATAGATATACACACAAGCGATGGATACCCACGATATCCTTTGAAGGCAGGTATCGCATCTTTTTCCCTTATCTGTTTGGCTGCATAAGTCTCTACTTCCGCAGTTGATATCCCTGCCTTCACAAACACTTTAAGTCTTTCTAAGACATCTGCCACTATACGACATGCAGTCGAAATCTTCTCTATTTCTGTCTGAGATTTAATGAGTATCATATTTAATATTAAAAATCAAAATTTAAATATCCCAATTATAAACATTTTGCATTTTAATATTTGATATTTAAATTGCCTCCTTTAATTTCTTCTGCCCTTCATCTTTCCTTTTTTCAGGAACCCTTCATATGACCTTGTTATTAAGTGAGACTCTACCTGTGAAATGGTATCGAGGGCAACAGCAACTACTATCAGGAGGGATGTGCCTCCAAAGAAAAATGGTATCCCGAGTTTTCCTGCTATAAGAAGCTCTGGTATGATGCATACTAATACCAGATATAAACCACCTACAAAGGTAAGCCTTGTAAGCACTTTATAGATATAGTCAGATGTCTTTTGACCTGGCCTAATGCCAGGAACAAAGCCACCATGCTTCTGCAAGTTTTCAGCAACATCTACCGGGTTAAATATTATTGCGGTGTAAAAAAAGCTGAAAAAGAAGATTAAACTGCCAAACAAAATTGTATACGGAATCGAGCCTGGGGCCAATTGCAATGCTAGATCTGAAACCCATGGTATATCTGTAAACCCTAGTATAGTTGCAGGAAACATTAGTATGGCTGAAGCAAATATCGGCGGAATAACACCGGCGGTATTTATTTTTAGTGGCAGATAAGTGGTCTGTCCACCAAATACCTTTCTTCCGACGACTCTCCTGGCATACTGAACGGGGATCTTCCTCTGCGCCCTCTCTATAAATACAATGCCGACTAGTATCGCCGTCAGTACTATAACCATCATGATGACAAAGAATAGCGCCAACTCACCGGCTGCTACAAGGCCGTATACGGTGACTGCTGAACTCGGAAGCATTGCAATTATCCCTGCAAAGATTATCAGTGAGATGCCATTTCCAACGCCCCTCTCGGTTATCTGCTCTCCAACCCACATCAAAAAGACAGTGCCTGATGTCAGCGTGATCAAGACAAGCAACCTGAATGGCCAGCCGGGATACTGGACAAACATTCCATCTGCCATTCCTTCAATTCCTATTGACATCCCAAGTGCTTGGATAGCCGCTATGCCAACTGTTGCATATCTCGTATACTTAACAATTTGTCTCCTGCCAGATTCGCCTTCCTTTGAAAGTTTAGCTATGTGAGGACTAACGACTGTAAGGAGCTGAAATATAATAGCGGCGCTGATATAGGGCATTACACCCAATGCAAAGATGGTCATCTTCGAAAGAGCACCACCTGTGAATATGTCAAAAAACCCTACGAGGGGTCCAACCATTTCTGTAAGGAATGTCCTGAGTGCAATACCATCAATTCCGGGTGTCGGTATGTGGGCTCCAATCCTATAGACAACAAGAAGGCCTAATGTAAAGAATATCCTCGTCCTGAGTTCAGGAATCTTGAATATGTTCCTTATACTTTCGAGAAATTTCAATTTTTAAGTACCTCTGTCTTGCCTCCAACGGCACTTAACTTCGACAAGGCAGAAGAGCTGAACGCATGAGCTTTTATCGTTAATGGTTTATCTATATTTCCATCACCAAGTATTTTTATGCCATCTTTTATGCTTTTTATGATTTTATTCTCTAAAAGAATTTCAGGAGTTATAACATCAATATCCGCCACCTTAGACAGGTCTTTTAGGTTTAAGACTGCATACTCCTTTTTAAATGGTCTGTTCTTAAAGCCTCGCTTTGGCAGTCTTCTCTGCAGTGGTGTCTGGCCTCCTTCAAATGCTGGGCCCTTTGTACCACCAGAGCGTGCCTTTTGCCCTTTATGTCCTTTAGTAGAAGTCTTGCCATGCCTTGAGCCAGGACCACGACCGATTCTTTTGGGTCGTTTTCTACTGCCTTTTGCCGGGGACAGATCATGTATCTTCATTACTCTTTAACTCCCTTTAGGTGCAGTTACTTCCTCGAACTTGCCCCTTAACTTCAAAACAGTGTCATGGTCTTTCAGGTTGCTAAATCCGCTCAGTGTTGCCCTGGCAGCATTAAATGGATTGTGGCTCCCGAGGGCCTTGGCAACTATATCATGTATGCCAGCCACCTCAAAAACAATACGAACTGCACCGCCTGCAATTAATCCAGTGCCTTTTCGGGCAGGATTCATGATTACTGAGGTTGAGCCGTATCGTCCAGTAATTCCATGCGGTATCGTCCCATCCTTCAAAGGAAACCTCATTAGACGCCTCCTTGCCTGATCAACCGCCTTTTTTATTGCATTAGGGACTTCGGTTGCCCTCCCCTTGCCAATTCCGACTATACCATCTTCATTTCCGACAGCAACAAGGGCACTAAAGGAAAATCGCCGGCCCCCTTTTACAACCTTGGCAACCCTGTTTATGAATATAACTTTGTCTTTTAAATTAAGCCCCTCAGAGTCGATCCTTTCAGTCTTCACCATATCTCCTGTATATTAAGTTTTATTTAAACCTCTAAAATTCCAGCCCACCTTTTCTCGCAGCTTCTGCAATGGCCTTTATACGGCCATGATATTTATACCCGCCTCTATCAAACACGATGGTCTTTATTCCGGCCTTAACTGCTTTTGATGCCATCAATTGACCGACCTTGCTGGCCGCTGTTATGTTGCCTCTATGCATTTTATTTCCTTTAAACTCCTTATCAAGAGTCGATGCAGAAAACAGAGTAATACCCTTTGTATCATCAATTATCTGAACATATATATGATTAAGACTCCTGTAAGTACTCATCCTCGGTCTTTCAGCAGTCCCGTAGATTTTTTTTCTTAACCTTATATGTCTTCTTGTTCTTGCCAGTCTCCTCTTGTCCACACTTCACCCCGCAAACCTTCTCCTTATTTTTTGCCTGTCTTGCCGGCCTTTAATTTAAGCCTCTCTCCAGCATATCGAATGCCTTTGCCCTTGTAGGCATCAGGAACTCTAAGTTTTTTGATATTAGCAGCAACCTGTCCTAAAAGCTGTTTATCAATGCCGCTAAGGGTTATTGTAACCTGTTTATCATCGACTGCCACATTAACGCCCTTTGGAACTTCGTATTCAACAGGATGAGAATGTCCTAGAGCAAATATGAGCTTACTGCCTTTCACCTGCGCCTTATAACCGATACCTTTTATTTCTATAATTCTTTTGTATCCTTGAGATATCCCGTTTACCATATTGAATATTAAACTGCGTGTAAGTCCATGAAGCTCTTTGTCCTTTTTTGCATCGGAGCTTCTTTCGACTAAAATTTTACCGTCAGCGATAACAACCATTACACCCTTAGGGAAGGCATGACTTAGATCTCCCCTTGGCCCCTTTACTCTAATCATATCGCCGTCAAGTTTAGTATCTACGCCATCTGGTATTTCTATAGGATTTTTACCCACTATGGACATCTACATTCTCCTGTTATAAAATCCATTTTCTTCTGTAAGCACTTTTTGTTATTGCTCTTCACTTGTCATTGCGAACGAAGTGAAGCAATCTGGGCGG
>JAJOKM010000035.1 GCA_021129835.1 Thermodesulfovibrionales bacterium
TCAGCACGATGGCCATCCTTTCCTTCAACTTTCCCAGCAGCTCGTAAAAATCGGTCTGCAGGGGGGTATCGACGCTTGCTGTGGGCTCATCAAGGAGGAGGAGTTCCGGCTCGGTGACCAATGCTCTGGCGATGAAGGCTCTCTGCTGTTGCCCGCCGGAGAGTTTCCCTATTTGCTGGTCTTTATAGTTGAGTATTTCCATTGCTTCCAGGGCATGCAGGGTTGCCTCGCGGTCTTGCTTGGTATAGCTTCTGAAGGGGCCCGTTTTCCCCAACCGGCCCATTATCACCACATCCCAGACGTTCGCCGGAAAGCTGCGATCAAACAGGCTATGTTGCGAGACGTAGCCGATGTGTTTGCGCCCTTTCTCGGGGGTATCCCCGAAGACGCTCACCCTTCCACGTCCTGGCTTTACCAGACCGAGGATCACCTTAAGCAGGGTGGTCTTCCCCCCTCCGTTTGGCCCTATAATGCCCAGGAAATCATCCTGATATATGGAGAGGTTTATCCCGTCCAGCACCGGCACGCCATCATAATCGGTCCATATATCTTCTAGGCGGACAACTTCTTTGCTGCTCAAGATTGACTCAGGTTCAAGGTTATAGGTTCATGGTTCGCAGTCACCAGTCACGAGTCACCTTTCACCTTTCATTCAGCCTTTCCTACTCCATCTCCCGGGCAAGCAAATCCACCACACTACGCATGCTGGGAATGTAGTATCGAGGGAGGGGGTTTATCAACGCTGTTTGCCCGTTGATTGATCGGGCAATAGTTTCCGCGGGCCGTTGGGCGAATTGCGGAGAAACAAAGACGTACGACAGGTTATGTTCCGCCGCCTGGTTGATGCTTTCCATGATCACTCTGGGCGATGGAGTTCTCCCGTCGCGCTCGATCGCAATTTGTGTCAGGTTATGATCACGGGCTAAATATCCAAATGCGGGATGGTATATCAGGAAATATCGGTTTACGAAACCATCCAGGCGTTCTCGGATGTATTTGTCAAGGGCATTCAGTTCCGCCAGGTACCGACTGGTGTTTTCGGCGAAGAAATCGGCATACTCCGGGGCGATGCTGATAAGAGCTTCACTGATGTTCTGCACCATTGTCTTCGCAGTCAGAGGGGAGAGCCATATATGGGGATCTATACCTTCAGGCCCACCGCAGCAGCAGCAGCCTCCATGAATAAACTCGATTCCGACTGAGCTGTCAACAATCAACATTTCCTCGTTTTGTGCTCTAATCCTATCCATCCAGGCCCGCTCGAATCCCAAACCGGAGCCGACCTTAACATACATCTGGGCATGGCTCACCGCTCGTAACTGGCTTGGTCTCGGTGCGAAGGTATGGGGACTGGACCCTGGTGGCACCATGACGGTAACATCTACCTTATTTCTTCCGATATTTTTTACAAAATCGGCCAGTGGCAGTATGCTCACAATCACCCCTATTGTCTCCTCCGTCGGCTTTTCCTCCGCCGGTTGATAGGCAGTGGCAAAGCCTGTCATGGTAAGTATGAGCGCCAGGGCGACTGCAGTCAGTCTGCTGATCTTTTTCATTGAACACACCCTCCTTACTTTTTTCTAAATAAAGCTATCACTCCGACTATTTGCACCAAAACCAGCGCTATGACTGTGTAAGAGAGAAGCTTTATTGAAGAGTTGATTGAGCACAAATCTTCGGCGATATGTTCAATAGCTTCACCTTCATCACCGCAAGCACTTGCTATTCCTGTGCCACTTGTTAAAATAATCGCTGTCACCATCAAAATCAGCGCCAGTGCCATCGGGATTGTTTTCGCTATTCTGTTTTTCATCAGGTTTCCTCCTTTGCGTATCTTGGTGATCCGCATCTTCATTATTCTGTTTTTCATCAGGTTTCCTCCTTTGCATATCTTGGTGGACCTCATTTCCATTTCTCCTCCCATAACCGTTCACCAGGTCTTTTTGACCTCACCTTTTTTTTACCGCATTTCTATCACCTCCCCAGATCTGAGCGAACAAGGCACTGACAATAATACTCATTGCCAGTATAATGCGGTGTAGATTATTTTGTCAAGGGGTCGAATTGCCTTTATAATGCATTGCAGAAACAGGACATTTCTAAATTGGTATGACAGTAAAAACAGAGAACCAGACCAGATTTTTTGGTAAGGCAATTCGCCGTCTTTACAAAAACATTATTGAATAGTAAACTTAACGCATGAAAACAGCAAGGATTGCCCTATGTCAGATTAATAGCACCGTAGGTGACTTTGATGGGAATGTTAAAAAAATAATTCAATTTATTAAACATGCCAGTAAATACATCCCTGATGTTATAGTCTTTCCGGAGCTTGCGGTGACTGGTTATCCTCCTGAAGACCTACTTTTAAAGCCGCAGTTCATTGATGACAATCTGGATGCAGTGAGAAAGATCAAGGCGATAGTAAATGATTTTGTAGTGATAGTCGGGTTCGTAGACAAAAGAGATGACATATACAATGCTGCAGCAATTATGCATGAAAAAGAGGTTATCGATGTTTATCACAAGATACACCTGCCAAACTATGGTGTGTTTGATGAACATCGGTATTTTCGAGCAGGAATAAGGTGCCCCATATATCAGATAAATAATATGTCGTTTGGGGTTAACATCTGCGAGGATATATGGTGTCCTGAAGGGCCAACTACTATTCAGGCACTGGCAGGTGCGGAGTTTATAATCAATATAAATGCATCTCCCTATCACTTAAGAAAATCCTGCTTCAGGGAAAAAATGCTATCAACAAGGGCATCCGACAACAGTGTAATTGTGGTCCATTTAAATGCCGTTGGTGGTCAGGATGAACTCGTCTTTGATGGAAGCAGTTTTGTTGTTAACCAGGCCGGGGAGGTTACAGTTAATGCCAAGCAATTTGAAGAGGACATGGTTGTTGTAGATCTAAATCTGGATGCAATATTCATGCAGAGATTGCATGACCCTCGCAGAAGGCAACAGGTCATCGCATTAAAGACGGATGCGATAGAGAAAATAACCATTAGTAGCGTCAGAAGCCAAAAGGCGGATGTACCTTCAAAACCAGTCCTGCCACATATTGATCATTACTCGCCATTTCCTATTGAGGAAGAAGTCTATAATGCCCTTGTTCTTGGGGTTGGGGACTATGTCTCTAAAAATGGTTTTAAAAAGGTATGTATTGGTTTAAGCGGGGGGATAGATTCTGCACTTGTGGCGACTATTGCTGCAGATGCCGTTGGGACAAATAATGTAGCAGGCATATTTATGCCCTCACCTTATACTTCTAAAGAAGGGAAGGAAGATGTTTATGAACTCTCAAAAAATCTTGGAACAAGGGTAATTGAGGTGCCCATCAAACTCCTCTTTGAGACTTATTTAGAGACCCTGAAATTCGAATTTGAAGGACTGCCCATTGATGCTACAGAGGAGAATCTGCAGGCACGCATCAGGGGAAACATTCTTACGGCATTCTCTAATAAGTTTGGCTGGCTTGTTCTGACTACGGGAAATAAATCAGAGATGAGCGTTGGATATACAACCCTCTACGGAGACATGGCTGGCGGATTTGCAGTTATTAAGGATGTGCCAAAGACACTCGTATATAAAATATGTGCGTGGAAGAATCAGAAAGAAGGGAGAGCCGTCATCCCCGAAAGGATTTTATCGAAAGAACCCTCGGCAGAATTAAGGCCAGAACAGAAAGACATAGACGACTTACCACCATATGAAGTCCTTGACACAGTACTTAAGGCATATGTCGAAGAGGATAAGAGCCTTGAGGAGATAATTACTCTTGGATGTGAAGAGGAGTGCGTAAAAAAGATTGTAAGGATGATTGATGCCAGTGAATACAAAAGGAGGCAATCTCCTCCAGGGATAAAGATAACACCAAGGGCATTCGGCAGGGACAGAAGATTCCCCATAACAAACAGCTACAGGAGCTAATGAAATGGAGATAAAAATTAGTGAACAGATAAGGAAGATTATTTATGTTTCGGGCGCTTTATTTGCTTTGGGTATGTTATTCGTTTTAGGGATTTTTGTGTTGTCTGATCATCTTGATAGCAGTGAGAATAAACAGTCTTTGCAGTTCAGTGAGGACATGCAAATCGAGAAGATAATACCTGAGAGATCTGGGAAACCTGTAAGCATAAAGCTTCGCAGAACTGTAAAGGGCAAATATACATGGACCCTTAGAGGCAGGAGTGTTGAAGAAATCGTCGAAACTGACAGACGCCTTAGAGAACTCTTAGATGAAAAGTGATACCCCTATGCTAACAGGAACATTATTTGTCGTTTCAACTCCGATAGGAAACCTTGAAGACATAACACTGAGGGCGCTCAGGGTTTTAAAGGAGGTAGATTTTATCGTAGTTGAAGACACAAGGCGCTCCCTTAAGCTCCTTAATTACTACGGCATATCAAAACCACTGATAAGTTATTGGTCCGCAAAAGAAAAGGTCAAGACAGAGGTGGTTATAAAAAAGCTTCGGTCAGGCCTGTCGGTAGCGCTTATTTCGGATGAAGGGACACCCGGCATATCTGATCCAGGCTATCTGCTCATAAAGGAGGCGATCGAAAAAAATATAAATATAACGCCGATTCCAGGCCCTTCCGCCTTTGTTGCTGCCCTTTCTGTAGCAGGGCTCCCTGCAGAGGAGTTTACATTTATAGGTTTTCTGCCTTCAAAGGCTGCCCAGAGACGGAAAAAGTTAAAAGAATTGGTGCTTGAGCCGAGGACGCTTGTATTTTATGAAGCGTCTCACAGGCTGCTTGATACATTGTCGGATATGGAAGAGATATTTAGAGAAAGGGAGGCTGCAGTCGCAAAGGAGATGACGAAGATATATGAAGAGATATTGAGAGGAAGCATATCAGGAATCCTTGATATGCTTGAAGATCGGACAATTGCCGGAGAGTATGTCATAGTTGTGGAAGAAAGTAAAAGAGACGGCGTTACAATGGACGAGGCATTAGAAGAGGTGAGGGCGCTCATAAAAAAGGGCAAGGGCAGAAAGGAGGCTGTTAAGTCGGTAGCAGAGGAATACGGCCACAGCAAGAAGGAACTTTATGATAAGTCGTTAGGTTATCGATTATGAACTTCGAGGTGATGGACGTATCAGGTGATGCTGGCATAAAGGTGTATGGGAAGACCTGTGAAGAAGCTTTTGTAAATGCGGGAATGGGAATGTATAGCCTGATCACGGATGTTGAAAAGATTAACGAAAAGCAGGATGTAAAAATAAATGTCAAAGGGGATTCAATAGAGGAACTACTTGTTGGTTATCTCAATGAATTAATATTTCAGGTTGATGCCTATGGGTTTATTGGCAGAAGAATTCAAGTAGATGCCTTCGGCCTTAGACCTTCAGCCTCCCTTAAAATGAGAGTATATGGTGAAGATTTCGACCACAACAGGCATGAGCAAACGCTACTCTTGAAGGCTGCAACATATCATAATCTCAGGGTGGAGAAGGTAAATAACAGGTGGGAAATTGAGGTTATATTTGATATCTGACGCCAGACAATTTTTTTCTAAACCCTTCCTTGCCCCCACCTCTTAAACAGTTCATTGTCAACCCCGAAACTATCCAATATTTTTCCTACAATGAAATCTATGATGTCATTTATATCTTCTGGTTTATGATAAAAGGCGGGTATTGGAGGCGCAATTTTAACTCCACACCTTGCTAATTTCAACATGTTTTCGAGGTGTATTGCACTGAGAGGCATCTCGCGGGGAGAAAGCAGGAGAGGCAATCCTTCTTTTATGGTCACATCTGCAGCCCTTTCGATAAGATTGTCTGCATAACCACTGGCAATACCTGAAAGTGTCTTCATACTACAAGGCACCACGAGCATGCCGTCTGTCTTGAATGAACCACTTGCCACGAGTGATTCCATATATCTGTCTTCATAAAAAAAGAGCCTCTCGGTGTTGAATTGTCTTCTGATTACCTCTTCTGTATTTCCTGACCAGTCAAGACCTGTCTCCTCTTTTATTATGGAAAATGTATTTGATGATATTGTAAGATAAATCTCGGCCCCTTTTAGGAGTTCTTCGAGCAACCTAATGCCAAATATCGAGCCACTTGCTCCTGTGATAGCAAGGATGTATTTTTTCATCGTCTTAATTATACCTAAGTTGAGCGGTTTTATGCTCGAAGCGTCATTTTATCGAAAAATAGAAAAGATAAAGAAACCTCCATGACCTCCGGTCACAAAGGAAAATGAAAATGTCATTGCGAGCCCGAAGGGCGTGGCAATCCCGCCGGGATTGCTTCACTCCGTT
>JAJOKM010000097.1 GCA_021129835.1 Thermodesulfovibrionales bacterium
TCAGGGTAAACTCCGTGAGGAATCTTTTACTATCAATGAGTTATAAGACCCCTCGTGTCGCTCGGGGTGACATTTTCGGGACTTTTGCAAGAGGCTCATTTGAATAAATCGCCATTTTCTGCTACTCTGCTACAATGAACAGTATCAAGACGCGGTATCTTCTGCGCGGTATCTTTTTCTGAATGAATTCTAAAGAAGACGATAGTCAAGCGTTATGAAAAACAGATTCCGGAAGAACTGGATCATATTAGCGTATCCAGACTTCCACAAGATATTCATTTTGATAAACTTAAAAAGGTTGCCGAATTGTTGAGATAGTACAATATAGAGGCAATCAACAAAAAGGAGAAACAATGGAAACGACCAAGTTCACACTATCCGAAAAGGAGATGCCCACTTCCTGGTATAATGTACAGGCTGATTTGCCGCAGCCGTTGCCACCACTGCTGCACCCGGGTACCCACGAGCCTACAGTTTTACCGCCATCGCTATTTGCTTCAGAACTGATTAAGCAGGAATCCAGCACCGAGCGATTCATCGAGATACCAGAGGAATTGCAGCAAATCCTCCATCTGTGGCGGCCCACTCCTCTATACCGGGCTCATCGCCTGGAGAAGGCCCTGGACACGCCGGCAAAGATATTTTACAAATACGAAGGCGTCAGCCCGGTTGGTAGTCACAAACTCAATACCGCCATCGTTCAAGCCTATTATGCCCGGCAGGATGGGATCAAACGGTTAGCCACCGAGACCGGCGCTGGCCAGTGGGGCAGTGCCCTGGCCATGGGCTGCAGCTTCATTGGCCTGGAGTGCAAGGTTTACATGGTGAGGGTTAGCTATAACCAAAAGCCTTATCGCCGTATCTTAATGGAGACCTTTGGGGCCACCTGTATTCCTAGCCCCAGCTCCGATACTCAAGCCGGACGCGACATCCTATCCACGGACCCTGACTCCTCTGGCAGCTTGGGGATGGCCATTAGCGAAGCAGTGGAAGACGCCATGAATCGAGACGACACCTACTATGCCCTGGGAAGCGTGCTCAACCATGTACTGATGCATCAAACCTTAATCGGTCTGGAAGTGAAGAAGCAAATAGAGAAGACCGGTAACTATCCCGATATCCTCGTTGGCTGTGTCGGAGGTGGCAGCAACTTCGCCGGCACACTTCTCCCCTTCATACCGGATAAGCTAAAAGGGAGAGAAATTCAAATAATCGCTGTTGAGCCAGAGGCTTGCCCTACCCTAACCAAGGGCCCGGACTTATACGATTTTGGTGATGTGGCTGGGCTTACTCCTTTGATGAAAATGTTCACTTTAGGACATACCTTCGTTCCTCCACCGGTCCATGCCGGTGGATTGCGATATCATGGAATGGCGCCTATTATCTGCCATCTTCGCCGGCTGGGATTAATTGAGGCCAGGGCTGAACATCAGAGATCCATTTTCCAAAGTGCAGAGCAGTTTGCTCGTGCTGAGGGCATTGTACCCGCACCAGAACCGGCCCATGCTATCAAAGTGATTATTGATGAGGCCCTGAAGTGCAAGGAATCTGGAGAAACCAAAACGATTCTTCTGGCCTTGAGCGGACATGGCCACTTCGATCTGGCGTCTTACGATGCCTATCTGTCCAACAAGCTTACGGACTATGAGTACCCCCATGAAAAAGTAGAAGAGGCTCTGGCCAAGGTCCCGAAAGTTTAACCTTAGGAGGTTTAACTTTGAAGCCTGCTATTCAAAAAGCTTTCATCGAAAGGAATCGCCAGGGCTTGCAAACATGTTATTTAAGGCTCTTTGACAAACTTCAGTAGCGAAGGGGGCATTTTGTGAAATTACATGCTTTGCTCGACATGACTGTCTAATTCGGGGCATTGAAGTTTAAATCGCCAACCTGGTATTCTAAATACCTACTATCCAAAGAACACTGGGACAAAGCTTCAGTGCATTACCGTGGACTTGAGCAGAGCCACAGTGAGGTATCGCAACAGTGAAATATTATAAAAACAGTATTAAATTAATAGCAGTATCAATCTTCTTCCTTTTCCTTGCATACGCAGGCACTCAGCTCCTTATGCCCTTAAATATCGGCAGTACGCAGGTAAAGGTGAAGATACCCGAAGGGGCGACACTCAGGCTGGCGTTGGATATACTTGCTGAGAATAATCTTGTTCGTGATAAGAATTTATTTGTTGCCATCGGAGTGGTGACTGGTATGGACAGAAGGATAAGGGCTGGCTATTATGCATTCTGGGGCAATATAAGTCCACTGCAAGTGTTTGATAAGTTGCGGAAGGGAAATATAATCGAGCATGAAGTGACAATAGTAGAAGGAGCCTGTCTTTGGGACATAGGCGAAAGGCTTGAAGATAGCGGGATCATGTCACTGGATGATTTCAAAGCCCTTGCGAGGGATGCAGACTTTCTTTCTTCCCTTAATATTGATGCGCCGAGCCTTGGGGGTTTTCTATTTCCTGAAACATATAGATTTCCAAAAGGCACAGAACCAAGAGATGTATTAGAGTTAATGGTTAATACGATGAGAGAAAGGTTTACGGGTGATTTAAGGAACCGTGCAGAGGAGATTGGGTGGAGTGAGCGGGAGGTCTTAACACTGGCCTCGATTATCGAAAAAGAGGCAGCAGTCGCGAGAGAAAAACCATTAATATCCGGAGTTTTTCATAACCGGCTGCAAAAGGGGATGCGTCTGCAGGCTGACCCCACAGCAATTTATGGCGTGAGGAGATTTAGATATGGGGTGACAAGGGCAGATTGGAGGAGGGTGACTCCATTTAACACTTATATAATACATGGATTGCCGCCGGGACCGATAGCATCTCCAGGCATTAATTCAATAATCGCTGCCATTTATCCGGCCGATGTACCCTACATATTTTTTGTCTCAAACAGAGACGGAACCCATCATTTTTCGACAACATATGCAGAGCATAATATGGCGATAATGCGCTCTAGAAGGTAACGGCAAAGAATCTTGATTATCAGCAGAAAGAAGACCAGACAGCTATATGTTGGCAATGCAGTTATCGGCGGCGGGCATCCTATATCTGTTCAGTCAATGACCAAGACAGATACCAGGGATGTGGATGCAACAGCTCAGCAAGTAGCCTCCTTAGAGTCCGCAGGTTGCGAGATCATAAGAATTGCAGTTCCTGACATGGATGCTGCATATGCCCTCGGCCTGATAAAAAGGTCTGTCAATATTCCTGTTGTGGCTGATATACATTTTGACTGGAGACTTGCCATGGCGGCAATGAGACAGGGGGTTGACGGATTAAGGCTGAATCCCGGCAATATCGGCGCAAAATGGAAGGTCAAAGAGATCGCTATATTAGCAAGCGAGCTTAACATCCCCATAAGAATTGGTGTAAATGCCGGCTCACTCGAAAAGGAATTACTGCAGAAATACAGACATTCAACCCCGGAAGCGCTGGTCGAAAGCGCTGAGGGACATATAAAAATTCTGGAGGAATTAGACTTTCATGACATCGAGGTCTCCTTGAAGGCATCAAATGTAATGAAGACAATAGATGCATATAGATTGTTTTCTGAGAAATATGACTATCCTCTACATATTGGCATTTCAGAGGCAGGGCCTCCATCAAGTGGAGTTATAAAGAGTGCAGTAGGTCTCGGGATCTTGCTCTCGGAGGGAATTGGCGATACTGTGAGGGTCTCTTTAACGGCGCCGCCAGAGGAAGAGGTGAAGGTTGCGTATGAAATCCTTAAATCATTAAGGCTTAGACAGAGGGGGCCTGAAATAATATCGTGTCCTACTTGTGGCAGGTGCAAGATTGATTTAAGCCCTATTGTCAAGAGGGTAGAAGAGGCCATTAAAGTAATCACCAAACCAATCAGTATTGCTGTGATGGGGTGCGTAGTAAACGGCCCGGGCGAGGCGCGAGAAGCAGACTTCGGCATTGCAGGTGGCAATGGCAGAGGTCTTGTCTTTAAGAAAGGAGAAGTGGTAAGAAGCGTGGAAGAAGATGAATTAGTGGAGTCTCTGATGGAAGTGATAAGTAAAGAATAATAGAACCGTCCCCTTGTTCACATATTCCAAGGTTCAAGGGTTCAAGGCTGTTAACCGTGAACTTTGAACCGTGAACTTTGAACCCCGGAACCTAAAATAGCAATTTCATGCAGCATTTAATTAAATTGAATGATATAATCGTCGGAGGCGACTCTTCTGCCTTAATCATCGCCGGGCCATGTGTAATTGAAAACGAAGATATAACCTTTTACACCGCAGAGAGACTAAAGGAGATATGTAGCAGCGCTGGATTTTCATTTGTGTTTAAAAGCTCTTATGACAAGGCCAACCGGACATCTCTGTTGTCATACCGAGGCCCGGGAATTGATAAAGGAATCAGGATATTGTCAGATGTTAAGACTAAGTTCAATATACCGGTCGTGTCAGATGTCCATTCAGTTAATGAGGTTAGGCCAGCATCTGAGGTGCTTGATGTACTACAGATACCAGCTTTTCTATGCAGGCAGACGGATTTGATCCTTGCAGCATCAAATACAGGCAAACCTGTAAACATAAAGAAAGGGCAGTTTCTTGCCCCCGGGGATGTCGAAAATATCATCGCCAAATTCATATCTACAGGAAATCATAATCTACTTATTACAGAAAGGGGCACATCTTTTGGTTATAACAACCTTGTAGTTGATTTCAGGGGGGTTTCGATCATGCGCTCCTTTGGTTATCCGGTAATATTTGATGTGACGCATAGCCTTCAACTCCCTGGCGGGTGTGGGAGTTCATCGGGTGGCCAGAGGGAATTTGCAGAACCGCTTGCGAGGGCGGCTGTTTCTGTTGGTGTCGATGGCTTATTCATAGAAGTTCATCCAGAGCCCGGCAGGGCACTGTGTGATGGGCCGAATATGATAAAATTGGATGATTTAGGGAAGATGCTGACTACTCTTAAATCCATAGAGACCCTTTTAGGGCAAGAGTCAAGAGTCAAGAGTCAAGAGTCAGAAAAGTAGATGCAGCATTGAGGTGATGAAGCATGATTTTAGTGACAGGTGGTGCGGGCTTCATAGGTTCACATTTAATTGATCGCCTCTTAGTTGAAGGCCACGAAGTGCTCTGCCTTGATAATTTTAATGATTTTTATGATCCAAGACTTAAAGAAAAAAATGTGGCGGAATCCTTGAAACACCCTGCCTTCTCCCTCATAAGAGGGAATATCCTTGATGTAGAGCTTTTAGGACGCATATTTAGAGAGCACAACATTGATAAAGTGGTTCACCTATCAGCCTTGGCAGGAGTCAGACCTTCTATTGTATCGCCTGCCATGTATGTCGATATTGACATTAAAGGAACAGTTAACCTCTTAGAGAAAGCCAGGGGGAATGGAGTAAACCAGTTTGTCTTCGGCTCGTCCTCTTCCGTCTATGGGGTTACCAAGAAAATTCCCTTTTCTGAAGATGACTCAACCGATTTTCAAGTCTCACCTTATGCCACCGCCAAAAAAGCAGGGGAGCTTTACTGCAAGACCTATCATCACCTCTACGGAATTCCGATCACAATTTTGCGCTTCTTTACTGTCTATGGACCGAGGCAACGGCCGGATATGGCCATCTGCAAGTTCACCGATCTGATGATAAATGGAAAGCCAATTCCGATGTTTGGAGACGGCAGATCTGAAAGAGACTATACTTACATCGATGATTGCATAGATGGAATCATGGCCGCTGTCGGAAGGCCATTTGACTTTGAAGTCTTCAATATAGGCAATTCCACCACCGTAAAGCTAAAAGACTTACTCGCCCTTATCGCTAAAAAACTCGGCGTGAATCCAAAGATTGATCAACTCCCGGAACAACCAGGGGACGTGCCTATCACCTGTGCCGACATCTCGAGGGCGAAAGAGCTAATAGGGTATAATCCCTCAATAACGATCGAGGAGGGCATTGACAGATTCATAACCTTTCAGATTCACGGGTCACGGGTCACGGGTCACGGGTCACGGGTTACGGGTCACGGTTTACGTTAACTGATAACTGGCAACTGATAACTGATAACTATCCTTTAAAC
>JAJOKM010000029.1 GCA_021129835.1 Thermodesulfovibrionales bacterium
CTGCAAAGAGGATACCTGCCTGGAGGGTGTAGGTGAGGCCTCTGGTGATCTGCCAGCTAAACTCTCCCTTCACCTCTGTGCCGATCTCATCATCATAACCAAGATGATTTACTGCTACACCATGCCAAGGTCTCTGTAGCCCTTAGGAAGTGAATATCAACACCGACTTCTTTAGTCGCTGTCGGCTCAAAAGACGCTCCCACAGTAAAGAATGTGGTGTTGGCTATACCCCTCTCTCTGACTCCTAGGCGGTCTTCTGCTGCTGCTGACATAACTAAGTCATCATAGATAAACAGGAGTGCGCCAACATCAGTGTGAAACATATTGACCTCGTTGTCGTGAACAAGTTTTTCCTCTCCCGAGCCACGTCCAAAGCCCGCCCTTACGTTTGCAGCACCAAGGTCGTAGCTGACATTGGCGGTAAAGGCATGGCCTGCAAAGTCTACTTCAGGTAATACAACAGGCGCAGGGTCAAGGCAAAAAAGCTCTGCGGTTCCAGACTGAAAGTGAGCCGTTGCGCCAATGCCGAGGCTTCCGAATTCACCCTCTGCAGTCAGACTCAGGTTATGGAGGTACAGCGAACCTTTGACTCTACCAATAGGATCATCACCAATGTGAGATCTAACACGCGTAAAGCTACCTCCTAAGGTGAGGTCTCCATCTCCTATATGCATTCTGTGGGTCGCCCTAACGGAGCCGCTGTCTTTATCGCGAGTATCAATATACGCCCTTCCAGGCTCACGGGTGTTTATGTATGCAATGGCGAGGGTTGTACCTACTGCAGGCATTGTCCAGAAGGCGATACCTGTTCCATCAGTATCAGCAAACCAGCCTTTGCCAATCAATAGCGGCATAAGGCCAAGCTTGAGGCCTGCGGGGACGCCTCCTATATGCGTTTTATAATGTATCCATGCCTGTCTTATTCTAATGTTGCCCTCAAAGCGATCATTTTCCGGAGCCCACAGTACGTTTCCATCTGTAAGTTCAGTGAGGATCCGTCCAGTCACGCCGTCGCCTACATCAATTATGAGGTCGAGCCTCACCCTCTGGTCAAACGCCGACCCGCCATGCACGTCGCGAGGAAGGAGATATATAAGTCTTTTGGGAGCGACATCAGGAACAGCAGGACGATATATACGCTCAGCATTGTCCAGATATTGATGCCTTATCCTGATGTCGCCACCGAGCCGGATATCGGCGCCTCTTAATGATTCGACTACTGATGCTTCGGCGGGGGCAATCTTCATAAAGCCTACCGCGCTGAAGACTAACAAAAATCCTAAAATAGACGCTAAATACTTTCTCACTTCCTAACCTCCTGAGTGATGAGTGATGAGTTGATGAACCCATATACCCATATTTGTTAGTTCAGCATTTCTTTAATCCGCCAAGGGTGGATTTTACGGCTTCACTGCTACTGCATACGACTGTTTGGTCCGCGCGATCCGTCTTGGGCACTCTCTCTTTTATTCTTCCTTTCTGCTATCACCTCCTTGGTATAATGTTTATTATACTTGACTACACGAGTCAGATTAGATTACACGAGTCAGATTAGATTACACCGATTATTTATCGGCAAATAATCTGCGTAACCTTTTTGGAATCTATATAATCAGACACCCTGCCAGCCAAGGGCTGGCTGTTTAGTGCCTGACGAGACTACTAAAACACAAGCCATCTGAAAATGTCGAGTCTTTTGGTGCCCCTGATTACGCAGATTATTATATTTGATGATCTCGTAAGAAGTCGAATTCCCCCTCCCCCAACCCTCTCCCCTCGAGGGAGAGGGAGTTCTTTAACTTTTTACGCAGATCATCATATTTATATTGCCAGGAAACCGGTGCAATCTCTTCCTTTGTAAATACCTTTTTTGTTATTGTTCTTCACTTGTCATTGCGAACGAAGTGAAGCAATCTCACCGGGATTGCCACGCCCTTCGGGCGCGCAATGACATTTTCATGCCCTTTTGTGTGCTGAAAGCAGATGTAGGTTTCTTTATTGCGGCTATCTGACTGATACTCTTTTTCGATACCGGATGTACTTTGTCAGGCGAAATTTCAGAGAGTGGAAGGATCACAAAGTCCCTTTCACAAAGGAGTGGGTGCGGTATCTTGAGGCGCTCCATCTCGACTATCATATCGCCATAAAAGAGGATGTCCAGATCAATAACCCGAGGGCCCCACTTGGCGATACTCTGCCTGCCCATCTCTCTTTCTGCTTCTTGTGTTACCACCAAGAGCCACTCGGGGGATAGCTCTGTCTCGGTCTCTATAGCCATGTTAATAAATTTTGGCTGATCCTTTAGTCCCCATGGCTCTGTCTCATACATCGAGGAGGCCTTTTTGATAATAATCCCCTTCTCTCTTAATATCTCGACTGCCTTGATGCAATTTGCCTCTCTACTTCCGATGTTTGAGCCGATCCCGATATAGATTGTCGGCATAGGTTAGAGCGCCTTGCCCATTCGGTCTACCGCCTCTCTTAGCCTTTCTATCGGCTGCGTGATGGCAAACCTGATATTTCCCTCTCCATAAACCCCAAACCCGACGCCTGGCGTTACGAGGACGCCTGCCTTGTCAAGGAGGCGCTCCACAAAGGTGGTCGCGTTAAATCCAGACGGCGCCCTGGCCCAGATGTAAAAGGTCGCCTTCGGCAGACTGGCCTCGATACCGAGTCTCTTAATCCCTCCATAGAGGACATCTCTACGGTCTTGGTAAATCTCCCTTATCTCTGATATAGTTGAGTCCTCTGTCTGAAGGGCAACCACTGCTGATTCCTGGATTGCTTGGAACACCCCGGAATCTATATTCGTCTTTATCTTTCCTAAACCAGCTATAACATCTCTGTTGCCGACGGCAAAACCAATCCTCCAGCCCGCCATATTATAGGTCTTAGAGAGGGAGTGGAATTCTATGCCCACATCTCTTGCCCCGTCAACCTCGAGAAAGCTCATCGGTCTGTCACTGCCGTAGTATATCTCTGAGTATGCGGCATCATGGCAGACAATTATTCCGTATTTTGCGGCAAGCCCGATCACCTCTTTAAAGAAGCCGTCTGAGGCTACCGTCGCGGTTGGATTATTAGGGTAATTCAGAAACATCAATTTTGTCCGCTTTAAGATATCCTCAGGGATTGCCTTAAGGTCAGGAAGGAAGCCGTTTTCTTCCTTAAGAGGCATTATATACGGCTCTCCTCCAGCGAATAATGTCCCGACTGAATATACAGGATAGGACGGAGACGGCACAAGGACTATATCGCCATGATTTACAAAGGCGAGGGGTATATGTCCGATGCCTTCCTTAGAGCCGATGAGGGCTATCACTTCTGTCGCTGGATCGAGGGCTACATCGAATCTCTTCTTATACCAGTGTGCTACCGATTCTCTATAGGGATACATCCCCACATATGAGGGATAATGGTGGTGCTCAGGATTGTCGACGGCCATTTTCATGGCATTGACGATATGCTTCGGCGTGGGGAGATCAGGGTCGCCTATGCTTAAGTCTATCAGGTCGACCCCTTTAGAGAGGGTGCCTTGCTTCATCTTGTCAATAGTCGCAAATGGATATGGCGGCAGGTCTTCTACGCGACTTGCTAACCGAAACTTAGTCATTGATAATCCTCCTTTATTGCGGAATTATACCATAACATCGAGCATAAGTGTGGGGAGGGGTCAAGGGGTCGAGTGGGTCGAACCCTTGAATCCTCGAACCCTTGAATCCTCGAACCCTGTAAGTTATAATAAGACTATGACGGCAATTGATAAACTGATAGAAAAGATACTCTCTTATAATCCAAACGCCGAGATCGAGGTTGTGAAAAAGGCATATATCTTCTCGAGAGAGGCACATTGCTCCCAGAAGAGAAGGGAGGGTTCACCGTACATACACCATCCCATTGCCGTCGCAAATATACTCGCTGATATGAAACTTGATACTACTACTATTGCTGCAGGTCTGCTCCATGATACAGTCGAAGATGTCGAAGACACAGGCATGTTACTTAAAGATATAAAGGAGATGTTCGGAGATGAAGTCGCATTTCTTGTGGACGCAGTAACAAAGGTAAGCAAGGTTGAACTCAAGGCAAAGGAGGATGCCCAGGCAGAGAACTTCAGAAAGATGCTCCTTGCCATGTCAAAGGATGTCAGGGTTATTCTCACCAAATTTGCAGACAGACTCCATAATATGAGAACCATCAACCATCTCTCTGAGGCAAAGCGGAGGCGGATTGCATCGGAGACCCTTGATATTTATGCCCCCCTTGCCAACAGACTCGGAATAGGCTGGCTGAGGGCAGAATTCGAGGATTTGTGTTTTAAGGTCATGATGCCAGAGCTCTTTAATGACCTCCAGGGCAAGGTTGCTAATCACAGAGAAGATCAGGAGCGCTATATTAACGAAGTGGTCAGGATAATTTCAGATAAACTTGCAGCAGCCGGAATTCCTGCAAAGGTTACGTGGCGAGTAAAGCACTGTTATAGCATATATCAGAAAATGGTTAAACAGAAGATACCCTTTGAGCAGGTTTATGATGTGATCGGCATAAGGATTACGACTGATAGTATTATTCATTGCTATGACATCCTTGGCATTATTCATTCGTTATGGTCACTGGTTACAGGGAGGTTTAAGGACTTTATAAGTCTTCCAAAATCAAATATGTACCAGTCCATTCACACTACTGTAGTTGGCCCAGGAGGCAACAGAGTGGAATTCCAGATAAGGACAGATGATATGGATAAAATTGCAGAAGAAGGCATAGCTGCACACTGGCGGTATAAAGAGAGAGATGGCGTCGATAAAAGGAATGTCCGGTTTATAGCATGGCTTAGAGAGCTGATAAAGGATATTTCGGATGCGAGGGAATTTTTAGAAGCGGTCAAGGGCGAAGTAGTTCCAGAGACTGTTTATGTATTTACCCCAAAAGGCGACATCAAGGAGCTTCCTATTGGTTCTACGCCCATCGATTTTGCATATAGCATTCATTCGCAAGTCGGTCATCGTTGCACTGGAGCAAAGGTTAATGGGAGGATAGTCCCATTGAGGTACAAATTAAACAGTGGAGATGAGGTAGATATTATAACCTCTCCTTCTCAATGCCCGAATAGAGATTGGCTTAGATTTGTTGCTACCCCGAGGGCAAAGCGCAGGATAAAACAATGGATAAAGACAGAAGAGGGAAAGCAGAGATTAGAACTCGGGGCACGGCTTATAGAAGAAGAGGTCAAGAAGCATGCTCTCGCCTTATCGATACTAAAATCTGACGGGATGAATGAGACTCTAAAATCTTTTGGCGTCCAATCCATTGATGCCCTGTATATGTTAGTTGGCTATGGAAAAATATCTGCGCAGCAGGTTGTCCGCAAGCTTGCGCCAGAACAAGAAAAAGAGGAGGAATCCTTTCCAAAGCCGGCGAAGATACCCAAAGAGCAGGCAGGGGCTATCGTTATAAGTGGAGTAGATGATGTGCTTTACCATGTTGCTAAATGCTGCTTCCCTGTTCCAGGCGATATGATTGAGGGCTTTATAACGAGAGGCAGAGGGATTACAATTCATAGAAAGGAGTGTCGTAATCTGGAACGACTTACTACTGATAGTGAAAGGCTAATAGGTGTAAAATGGAATCAGGATGACGATATAACATCTTCCGCCAAGCTGCATGTAGAGGGCATTGACAGACCAGGAATGCTTGCAAGTCTCAGCGCTACCATGTCTGCAGCTAATGCGAATATTAGTTTCCTGAAAGCGAGTTCCACGATTGATAAAAGAGCCATGTTTGAGTTTATGATAGAGATTAAGAACAGAGATCAGTTGAACGGCCTCATAAACAAATTATCACAGATAGACGGGATTTTGAGCGTCAGGCGGTAAGGGTCAAGAGTC
>JAJOKM010000162.1 GCA_021129835.1 Thermodesulfovibrionales bacterium
TGAGCAAGATTTCTCACATTCGTTCGAAATGACAAGATGGCTGAACTATTACTATTTTTCTTTGTGTCTTAGAGCCTTAGTGGCTATTTTTTTTTACTATTTTTAAGAGGTGGCTATAAAAATGAGTACTATAAAAATAACCCCTCCTTTAACGGATGCGGTTATCCAAAACTTACGCGCCGGTCAGCAAGTTTTGATCAGCGGTGATATCTATACCGGTCGTGATGCTGCCCATAAACGATTGGTGGAATTGATCCAGAACAAGCAGCCGTTGCCGGTAGACTTTAACGGGCAAATCATCTACTATGTCGGCCCGACGCCGGCCCGGCCCGGTCAGATAATTGGTGCGGCGGGACCGACCACTGCCGGGCGAATGGACGTCTATACCCCGCAATTACTGGAATACGGGCTAAAGGGAATGATTGGTAAGGGTAAACGCTCACCAGAGGTCATCAAAGCTATTCAGCAGCATCAAGCGGTATATTTTGCTGCTATTGGTGGTGCGGCGGCGTTAATCAGCAAGTGCATCAAAGCAGCAGAAATTGTGGCTTACCCGGAACTGGGACCGGAAGCAATCTACCGGTTGACAGTAGCGGATTTTCCGGCTATCGTGATTAACGATGCCTTTGGCAATGATTTTTATGATCAGGGAGTGCAACAATACCTCAAGAAAGGAAGCTAAAATGAAGTTACAACATCTACTTACTAAAGACTCCAAAACCGAATTCTATTATGAAGTACTAGAGCTGATCGCCGGGTTATTCTTGGTGGTATTTTTAACATTACATATATTGTTTGTAAGTACTATCATTTTAGGTCCGGACGTCTTTGACGCCTTGGCTCAAGGGATGGATGCATATCACCTCGGCACTATTTTTAAATCTCTGGTCATCGTTGCCTTTTTTGCGCACTTCATAGTAGCCGGGCGGCGAATACCTACCCGGGTTAGAGAACAAGGAATAGTATGGCGGCACGCTAAATTATTGAGGCATCCCAATACTTGGGCTTGGGTATTTCAAGTAATTACGGGCATGGCTATTTTAGTGCTGGGCGCTATTCACATATGGGTGGTATTCACTAATTCGCCTACCGGAGCAATGGGCAGTGCCATGCGAGTTCAGGCAGGCTATCTGTGGTTTTACATAGCGCTGATACCACTGAGCTTCTATCACGCTGGGGTAGGCTTATATCGTCAATTTGTCAAGTGGGGTTGGTTTCCGCGCAAGCCGGTCGGCTATATCATTATCGTCATCACCTTAACCATTATTGCGATTGGCTCAGTTGCCCTGTGGGCCTTTATGCAGTTGGAAGTCAGTTAATGAATAGCAATAACACTCATATAACAGATGTCTTAATTATTGGAGCCGGTTTAGCCGGAGAGAGGGTGGCTATTGAAGTTGCTAATCATGGGTTGAAATCAATTATCCTTAGCCTGATTCCACCACGTCGTTCGCACAGCACTGCGGCTCAAGGGGGGATGCAGGCTGCCCTGGGTAACTGTGCTATGGGACAGGGGGACAGCCCGGATATTCATTTTCAAGATACCGTTAAAGGCTCGGATTGGGGATGCGATCAAGAGGTGGCTCGTCTCTTTTGTGATACAGCTCCCTCGGCAGTGCGCCAGATGTCACACTGGGGCGTGCCTTGGAACCGGGTAGTAGCGGGCAAGAAAAGATTGTCTACCGGCCAGGTGGTGAACGATGACCCGGAATATGATGGTTTGATCTCTGCCCGTGATTTTGGCGGCACTGCCAAATGGCGCACCTGTTTTACTGCTGACGGCACTGGTCATACCTTGCAGTATACTATGGATAGCTTGGTGATTAAATTAGGGATTACTATGCACGACCGAATGGAAGCAGTGCGTTTAATTCATGATGGGGACCACTGTATGGGGGCGATAGTGCGGTGTTTAAGAACGGGAGAGTTGCATACTTACTTGGCCAAATCTACAGTACTTGCCACCGGTGGTTATGGTCGCTTGTACGGGGCTTCAACTAATGCTATCATCAACGAAGGCAGCGGGATGTCTTTAGCGCTCGAAACAGGTATTGTACCGCTTGGCAATATGGAAGCGGTACAGTTTCATCCTACCGGCATGGTGCCGGTATGGATACTGATCACTGAGGGAGCAAGGGGAGACGGTGGCTACCTGCTGGATAAAAACAGACACCGGTTTATGCCGGATTATGAACCGGGGAAAAAGGAACTAGCCTCACGGGATGTTGTCGCCCGCCGCATGATGCAGCATATTCGCCAGGGGTACGGGGTAGACAGTGCTTACGGGCAGCACTTGTGGTTAGATATCCGCCATCTGGGCGAAAAACATATCAATACTAATTTACGGGAAATAGCCAATATTTGCCGTAGTTTTGCTGGCATAGACCCGGCAAAAGACTTAATACCGGTGCGACCCACCCAGCACTATAGCATGGGTGGTGTGCGTACTAATATTGACGGTGCTGCTTACGGATTAAAAGGATTATTTGCTTGTGGTGAAGCAGCCTGTTGGGATTTGCACGGTTTTAACCGGCTGGGTGGCAATTCACTGGCTGAAACTATCGTTGCCGGCCTGATTATTGGTAAAAAGATAGCTGAATATACATCGGGGGCAGCCCAAAAATATACCTATCAAATTATAAAGGATCATCACGCTAACATTGATCAAAAAATAAAAGATTTAATTTCCGGTAAAGATGGTCAAGAAAATGTATACGCGCTAAGAGATCAAATGGAACAAAATCTGATGGAATATGTAGGTATTTTTCGCACCGCTGCCGAATTACAAAAAGCGGTAGATAACTTAAAAGATATTTACTATCGTTCCTTGAAGATCGGGCTACGCTCAGATGGTAGTGGCGCTAATCCGGAACTAAGTTTTGCTTTGCGCTTTCCGGGGATGGTGCGGTTGGCACTATGTATTGCTTACGGGGCTTTAGAGCGTACTGAGAGCAGGGGAAGTCACTACCGGGAAGACTACCCCCGGCGGGATGATCAAAATTGGCTTAACAGAACCCTCGCTTACTGGCCGGCGGGTGCGGATTTGCCGGAACTAAAATACGAACCGGTAAAAATTACTGAAATCCAACCTGATGACCGTGGTTATGGAGAAGCCTCTGTAAGAAGTTAAGTATGAAAAAAGTTTTGAGTTTTGAGTTTTGAGTTAAAAAAACCAGTAGTCAGTAGTCAGTGGTCAGTTAAAGATTAAAAATATTTTAGCTGACTAATGACTACTGAACTTTGAGCGAAGTGGAAGGAATGGCTTTGAAAATGAGTAACCGAACATTAACCTTTAACATTTTTAGATTTGATCCTTACAGACCAGAAGTGGCTCCATATATGCAGAGCTTTAGTGTGGAAGAATTAGACGGGATGACGGTCTTTGTAGCTTTGAACAAAATCAGAGAAACTGAAGACACTGCTATCAAGTTTGATTTTGTTTGTCGGGCATCTATTTGCGGTTCTTGTGCTATGCTGATTAACGGGCGACCTCAATTGGCATGTAAAACACTAACCCGAAATTTGCCTAAAAAAATCACTTTGATGCCATTACCGGTTTTTAAATTAATTGGTGATTTATCAGTAGATACCGGCGCTTGGTTTAGACACTTATCATTAAAAACAAAATCTTGGATTCATACTGACAAAGCATTCGATCCCCAGGTGTTAGAAGAACGGATGGACAACCAAACAGCTTTGGATATCTACGAAGCAGAGCGCTGTATAGAATGCGGCTGCTGCATTGCCTCCTGTGCTACTGCTAATATCATGGAAGATTTTTGGGGAGCAGCCGGCATAAACCGGGTCGCCCGCTTTATGATAGACCCCAGAGATGGACGTTCGGGCAAAGAATATTTTGAAGTGATCGGTTCTGAGCAAGGAGCGTTTGGCTGTATGGGCTTAATGGCCTGTGATGATCTTTGTCCGATGGAGTTGCCGTTGCAAATGCAACTGGCCTTTGTGCGGCGCAAGATGCTTGGACTCGGTTTTAAGGTTTAAAAACTGGGAGCAGAATCTGGGAAATAGCTTAAATAACATGGGAGGTTAATTGATGAAAAAAAGAAGCAAAATTACCATTGTAGGAGCAGGTAACGTAGGGGCCACTTGTGCCCATTGGGCAGTATCTAAAGAACTGGGGGATATTGTACTGATAGATGTGGCAGAAGGCATTCCCCAAGGTAAGGCCTTGGATTTGATGGAAGCGGCCCCAATTGAAGGTTTTGATTGTCAGCTTACTGGTACTAATGATTATACAGATACCGCTAACTCAGATTTGATCATCATGACTGCTGGTATAGCTCGTAAACCGGGTATGAGCAGGGACGATTTATTGAATACCAATGCTAAAATTGCGACCGAGGTAGCAAAAAATATTGCTAAATATTCTCCGAATGCCTGTGTGATTTGTGTATCTAACCCGGTCGATATAATTACTCATATTACTTATAAGACAACCGGCTTTGAGCCTAATCGTGTAATGGGCATGGGAGGGGTGCTGGATTCAACCCGTTATCGTACTTTTGTAGCCTTAGAATTAGGTGTCTCTTTTGAGGATATCAGTGCTTTTGTGTTAGGCGGGCATGGTGATGATATGGTGCCGTTAGTACGTTATACTTATGCGGGTGGCATTCCGATCGAAAAATTAATTTCCAGAGAGCAGATCGATGCTATTGTAGATCGCACTCGCAGAGGCGGGGCCGAAATTGTGGGCTATTTAAAAACAGGTAGCGCTTATTATGCCCCCGCTGCTGCTGTAATTCAAATGGCAGAGGCGGTATTAAAAGATAAAAAACGCATTTTACCTGTATCTGCTTACCTCCAGGGCGAATATGGCGAAAACGATATTTTTGCCGGTACTCCGGCGATTATCGGCGGCAATGGTATGGAAAGAATTATCGAAGTAGATTTAACGGCAGATGAAAAGGTAGCACTGGATAAATCATTTCAATCAGTGCGCAAGGTAATGGCAGCGGTGAAATAAAAGTTATTAGCCACGAAATAACACAAAAAATACAGTCGCCAATTGTAGGGGCACGGTGCGCCGTGCCCCTTAGAGATATTAATTGCACGAGGCTTTTCTGTATAGATTTTTATGTGAGACAATGGTATAATTTCCTTTGAGAATACCTTTTTCGTTATTGCTCTTCACTTGTCATTGCGAACAAAGTGAAGCAATCTCACCGGTCTTACATCCCTAAATAGGTAGTTCTCAGAGACTCGTCGGCGAGCAGCTCCTTAGCGGTCCCTTCACTCACCAGATGCCCTTCCGAAATAACATAATTTCTGTTGGCCAAATCGAAGGCAAAGCTGACATCCTGCTCTGCCATCAGGATGGTGCTTCCCTGTTTATAAATTTCCTTCACCCGAGCAAATAAGTCCTCTTTCACCATGGGGGCGAGCCCGGTTGACGGTTCATCAATCAAGAAAATCTTGGGTTGAGACATCATTGCCCGGCCAATGGCGAGCATGGAGCGTTAAGAAGAAATGGGGTCAAATCTTTCCTCTTGACAATTGAAGCAATTAATCACTTAATTCATCAAATCTTTTCTTCGATCTCGGTTATTGCTCCAACCTGATCTGCAATCTCAAAGACCTTCTGGTTTAGCGTGTCTAAGAATATTTGGCTCTTCGACGTTTCGTGTGGGTAACTCCTTTGGTCCCTTCCTATTTTATTTTGTAAACAATTAGCAATTAGCTCTTAGCTAACGGCTAAATACTAAGTGGGTATTTTCCCCTCCCTTGATGGGAGGGGCCAGGGGAGGGTGTCCTAAACATTTTTCTCTGTCTGGCAGTCTTTTTTAAAAGGCTTTAGCTTTGGAGTTATGTTATTGCCACTCCTAAATCACCCCCACCC
>JAJOKM010000171.1 GCA_021129835.1 Thermodesulfovibrionales bacterium
TTGCCACGCCCTTCGGGCTCGCAATGACATTTTTATGCCCTTTTGTGCGCTGAAAGCAGATGTAGGTTTCATTTTGCATTCTGCATTTTGCGATGAGCGATAGCGATTAACAAGGTGACTTATGTATGAATTAATGGTAGAGACAGGATTTGCATCAGCCCATACATTAAAAGGTTATAAAGGGAAATGCGAAAATTTACATGGACACAACTGGAGGGTTCAGGTATATGTGACAACAGAGAAATTAAATGAGCTTGATATTGCCATTGACTTCCATGACCTGAAAAAGATAACTGGCGAGGTCGTATCACAACTAGACCACAAATTTCTCAATGAAGTGTTTCCCTTTACGGAGAGAAATCCATCATCGGAAAATATTGCTCGCTGGATATTTGATTCCCTGAAAAAAAGGTTAACGGAATATAAAAATATAAAGGTTTCTGCTGTAGCGATATGGGAATCAGAAACTGCTTCAGCAACATACTACGAAGAAGATTAGGGAGATATTTATTAATGGGTGCAGAACTTACAGTGAAACTTATCGAGATCGCCCTAAATAAGGGCGTTGATGAAGCAGAAGCTTATGTGAGGGAATCAAAAAATCTGAGCATAGAGGTTAAAAAGCAGCAGATAGATACCATCGAGTCGTCAGTGACTGCAGGATATTGCATCAGGGTTGTTAAAGACAGCCGCCTAGGCTTTTCTTATTCCACGAATCCTGATGAAATAAAGGCCGTCGCTGAAAAAGCAATTGAGGCATCAAAATACTCTGAGCCCGATAGTCACATCGGTCTGCCTCTGAAGGCTGAACCGTTGAATATGACCAGCGTCGAAGTATTCGACAATAATATAACTTTGCTATCTGAAAATGATGCCATAGATCAGGTGTTTCTTATCGAAAGCTCTGCTCTCAGAGAGGACAAGAGCATCAAAAAGATCAGAAGGGCATCAGGAAGCTTTACTATAAGCAATACATATATTATGAACTCTCGCGGCATCAATCTGCATTACCCATCTACTGTATGTTCTGCCAGTATAATGGCGATTGCCGAGGAAGGCAATGATAGCCAGATAGGATGGGACTATGAAGGAAGCAGGTTCTTAAGAAATATATCATTTGAGCAGGTTGGCAGAAATGCTGCCAAAAGGGCAGTGCAGCTACTTAAATCAAGAAAGATAACCCCTATAAAGGGATTTGTCCTTTTGGATAATTTGGTCTCCTCTGGATTTTTGGGTATACTTTCATCATCTCTTTCCGCTGAATCTGTGCAGAAGAAAAAGTCCATATTCGTTGGGAAAATGGGCGAGTTAGTATTTAATCAGCGATTTAACATAATAGATAGTGGACTGCTTGATGAAAAACCTGGCAGCAAACCTGTGGATGACGAAGGCGTTCCTACAACAAGCAAAACCCTGATTGAAGGGGGCATTTTAAGCGGTTTTTTACATAATACTTATACAGCCAAAGTAAATGGGGAAATGTCAACAGGCAATGCAGTGAGGGGTGGTTTTAGAGATCTTCCATCGGTTGGTCCCACAAATTTTTACATAGAACCTGTTTCAAAAGAACATACAGGTAATATAGAAAAGACCATAAAAATGGTAGATAAAGGTCTATATGTCACCGAAACAATGGGTATGCACACAGCAAATCCCATCACTGGGGAGTTTTCTGTTGGCGCATCCGGACTTTGGATAGAAAATGGGGAAATAAAATATCCAGTAAAAGAGGCGGTTATTTCTGGGAACATTCTCCACCTGTTTAAAAATGTGGTTATCATTGGTGATGATCTGAAATTTTATGGCAACATAGGCTCTCCGTTCATCTTAATAGAAGGAATTGATATTAGCGGGTGAGCAGTCGATAGCCCTTAACTAACGGTCAAAAATTCTGTTCTTTTGATGACAATCGCCTCATATAATTAAGTATTATACCAGGAGGATCCCTATGGATTATTTTCTGACGGAAGAGCAACAGATGATTCGCGATACCGCCATTCAGATTGCAGAGGAAGTGATTGTTCCTGCGAGGGCAGATCTGGACGAAAAAGAGGAGTTTCCGAAGGATATAGTAAAAGCACTTGCTCAGTCGGACCTTTTTAGGCTCTTTGTACCAGAGGAATACGGCGGACTTGGCAAGGGTAGTTTTGATCTCTGTATAGCCATTGAAGAGCTCTCAAAGGCATGTCTTGGGGTATCAACAACATATGCAGCAACCGCCCTCGGCGCATATCCGATTGTGCTTTTTGGCTCTGATGCGCAAAAAAAGAGGTTTCTTCCTGGTATCGCTGAAGGCAAAAGGTTAGCGGCTTTTGGTCTTACCGAGACGAGCGCAGGAAGCGATATGGGCGGAATTCAGACCACTGCTAAACTCGAGGGATCCCAGTATGTCTTAAATGGTACGAAGCAATGGATCACCAATGGAGGCGAAGCAGAGATTTACACTATAATTGCAATGACTGATAAGGAAAAAGGGCCGCGGGGTGCATCTGTCTTTATTGTCGAGAAAGGATATCGCGGTTTTACTTTTGGCAAAAAGGAGAAGAAGCTGGGCATAAGGGCTTCTGCTACAAGAGAGTTGGTATTCAACAATTGCAGGATTCCAAAAGAAAACATCCTTGGCAAGGAAGGTAATGGATTTATAGCTGCCCTGAAGACCCTTAACAAAGCAAGGGTGGGAGTGGGTGCACAAGGGGTTGGAGTGGCACAGGGCGCCTTTGAGGAAGCAGTTAAATTTGCAAAGGAAAGGTATCAATTCGGACATCCTATTATAAATTTCCAGGCGGTTCAGCATATGCTTGCTGATATGGCAATACAGATTGAGGCTGCAAGGTCGCTCGTTTATTCAGTCGCAAGGCATATAGACAGCGGAGCAAAAGATATATCCAAAGAGTCTGCAATTGCCAAGACATTTGCTACCGATATGGCCATGAAGGTTACGGTAGACGCGCTCCAGGTAATGGGCGGCGCAGGATATATGAAAGAGTACCCCCTGGAAAAGATGATGCGGGATGCAAAGATACTCCAGATTTATGAGGGAACAAATCAGGTACAGAGAAATGTTATTGGGCAGGCAATAATCAAGGAGATGATAAGAAAAAAATAATGCAATTCTTCGACTAGTATAAAATGCCTCCTCAATCGCTATCAAAAATCATTGCTACTGTTTTTTTTGTTGGGTATATCCCTTTTGCCCCAGGGACATTCGGGAGTCTTGTTGCTGCTATATTTATATGGACTTTTAGGCCTGATGTCCTCGAAACGGTTATTATATTAATAGCGGGGTTTACTATAGGGGTTTTGGTTTCAAACACTACAGAAAAGGAGTTTGGACAAAAAGATAGCAAGCAGATCGTCATAGATGAGTTTGTTGGCTATTGCGTCGCTATCGCCTTTCTTCCAATAACAATTGAATATGTTATTGCGGCCTTTTTTCTATTTAGATTTTTCGATATACTGAAGCCACCGCCTATAAGAAATATTGAAAGGATGTTTAGCGGAGGTTTTGGAATAATGATTGATGATGTAGCGGCAGGGGTGCTTACGAATATAATATTGCAGATTGTTAATATAGTAATAACATGGTAAAATCGCGCAGATTTGCAGGTAGACTTAGAAGATGAGATGTTTCATATCCATAGAGATGCCTGTCGATATAAAGAGGAAGATCGGCGGTATCATCGAAGATGTTAGGGAGCATGTCGGGTATAAATCAAAGGGCATCAGGTGGGTTCCTCCCCAAAATATCCACCTGACACTAAAGTTTCTTGGCGGAGCAAGAGATAATTTGATACCAGAAATAGAAAAAGGGCTTTCATTGACATGTATGAATCACAGCCAGTTCAACATCAATATCCGTGGCGTAGATGTATTCCCGAGCTCTAAATATCCCAGCGTATTGTGGATAGGGATAGATGAATCTGATGAGTTAAAAAGGCTTTATCTGGATATTGAAGAGTCAATGTCTGAATTGGGCATTGAAAAGGAGTCCAGAAGGTTTTCCCCGCATCTCACAATCGGGCGGATAAAGGACAAAAATGACATTGAACCGGCATTAAAGGAATTATATGTATTTAAAGACACCTTTTTTGGTAATATAGAAGTGATGGAAATTTTGCTAATGAAAAGCATTTTAAGATCAACAGGGGCAAAGCACTTGAAGGTATCTGTATTTAAATTATCTGAAAAATCATTGACCTGAATTGTTTATTTCCCTTCAGGTGGAAAACATAACGAGGACTCTACTCAGGAGGTGAAGTGCAGTGGCGTATTCTCCGAGGATTTTTGCATTTATTCTTGCTGGTGGTAAGGGCAAGAGACTCTTCCCTCTGACATCGTTTCGTTCAAAGCCATCTGTTCCGTTTGGTGGTAGATACAGGATAGTGGATTTTGTGCTGAGCAATTTTGTCAATTCACACATATTCTCTATCTACCTTCTGGTGCAGTATAAGGCCCAGTCTCTTATTGAGCATATAAGACGAAACTGGGTGCTCTCTTCCACTATAAGAGACCACTTTGTGACCCTGGTTCCTCCGCAGATGCGCATGGGTCCTGAATGGTTTCAAGGGACTGCAGACGCCGTTTTCCAGAACCTTAATATTATAAGGGCTCACAACCCGGAACTGGTCATCATATTTGGTGCAGACCATATCTACAGAATGGATATCCGCCAGATGATAAAATTTCATCTCGAAAAAGGGGCAGATGTTAGTGTTGCCGCAAGACCCGTTCCGTTAGAAGAGGCAACAGCATTCGGTGTTATTATTACAGATAGCGATAAAAGGATCACGGGATTTCAGGAGAAACCGAAAGAACCCCAGTCAATGCCTGACTCTCTTGATAGGGCATATGTCTCAATGGGAAATTATATATTTAATATAGATGTTTTGGTTGAGTCATTAAGGAAGGAGCGTCAGGAAAAGAAGCTCGACTTTGGGGCACATGTCATACCTGATCTGGTCGAAACGAATAAGGTATTTGCCTATGATTTTGCGACAAATGTCATTCATGGCTCCAGGGATTTTGAGGAAAAGGGGTATTGGCGTGATGTGGGGACAATACCGGCCTTCTTTGATGCCCATATGGATATGTTAGGTGAGTCACCTCTGTTTGAACTTGACAATAAATCATGGCCGATTCATCCATCAGCTTACGAAGGTCCTGCTGTGAAGATATTGGATGGTGATATAAAGAACACTATTATTGCTGAAGGAACAGTTATTCACAATGCGAGGATACGCAATTCAGTCATTCGAAAAGGGGTCGTTGTTGAAGATGATGTTAGTATTGAAGACTGCATAATTATGGACCGAAATGTGATCAAAAAAGGTTGTATCCTTAAAAGGGTAATTGTGGACGAACTGAATATAATAGACAGAGGGGAGCAGTTCGGCTTTGATCAGGACAGGGATCGCTACCGGTGCCATGTAGACTCATCGGGAATTGCTATAATTCCAAGAGGCGGCGTGATTGAAAAAGGGTTTTATGAGTAAACTAGTGTAGTGTGTCTGAGTTTTGAGTAATGAAAAAGAAATACATCGATAGTAGTTGGGATTTTCGTAGAGATAACACGAAAGAATATACACATTGTTATCACAGCTACCCAGCTATGATGATACCCCAAGTAGCCAGAAGACTTATTGATAAGTATGGGAAAAAATCAAAATTGCTCTTTGACCCATATTGTGGCACAGGAACATCATTAGTTGAAGCTAATCTTAAAAACAGCCTCTTTAGA
>JAJOKM010000155.1 GCA_021129835.1 Thermodesulfovibrionales bacterium
CATATAAATTAAGTTTACCGAGAATTGCTGACGTGCTCCAGACTGCAGACTATAAACTTTGATCTATAGTCTATTGATGAGCCGTGGAGGGTTCGAACCTCCGACCCGCTGATTAAGAGTCAGCTGCTCTACCAACTGAGCTAACGGCCCATTGCATGATAATGCCCTGGGGTGGAGCCACAAATAGTAACGAGTAAGCAGGTCTGAACTTAGTTCATTGCCCTTTAGGATAATAGGATTAAGCTAATACTGTCAACTCCCAAGGAGGCATTCCAGTGAAGATAGTATAGCGATTTACTTTAAAGTTTATCCACTATACTGGTATCATAATAACATTATGAAGATAGTATGCCAGAACAAGAAAGCATATTACGATTTTAGCATAGCAGAGACTACTGAAGCGGGCATTCAGCTTTTAGGCACAGAGGTGAAGTCTTTAAGAGGTGGCAGGGCTAATCTGAAGGACGGCTATGTGCTGATCAAGAACTCAGAGGTCTTCCTCCTTAATTGTCATATAAGTCCTTACAGTCACGGAAACATTACGAATCATGAACCGTTAAGGACAAGGAAACTTTTACTCAACAAAAAAGAGATAAATAGATTGAGAGACAAGGCCCAACAAAAAGGGTATACATTGATACCACTTAAGATATATTTTAAAGGTCCTTATGCTAAAGTCGAGATAGGTCTTGCAAAGGGTAAGAGGCTTTATGAGAAAAGGGAGACCATCAAGGAACGTGAAGCCAAACGAGAGATCGAACGAGCAATGAAAAATTAACGTAACTCTGTATTCTGACTGCCTGAGTAAGTTACAAATTGACAAAAATCGGCAAAAGATGTTATATTAAATGAACAGATGAGTTATCCATTAACTCATTCGCTCATTAACTATAGGGGGCGACAGGTTTCGACGGGGGGTATGAGGCTCAAATGGCATGTTGTGGCTCCATCACCACATAATAAAGATGGAAAAAACAGAAACGCCAACAACGAAAACGAACTGGCACTTGCTGCTTAACCAATAGCGGCACGTTACTTCAGAGTTGTCTGTGATCTGAAAATAGCGTCATGCAACAGACTGCCATCAGATGATGCCCTTAATTCTGGTGGGAGATTAAAGGGATTAGGATATCAGTAGGCCTGTCTGCTGGCAATCTGGTATCTGAAGCTAAATAGGCAGAATAAACATGTAGAAGTTTGAGAGTAGTTCTTTCGGACGCGGGTTCAACTCCCGCCGCCTCCACCACACCAGAAAATTTAGGTATTATGGTGTTAGATACTAATACCTAATACCTAATACCATAGTACTATAGCTTGAAATGGAAAAGAGCGAGCAAGAGATTCTAAATATCGCCAAAGGCATAAGGCTCCTCGTCCTTGATGTAGATGGTGTCCTTACAGATGGAAGTATAACATTCGATAATGAAGGAAATGAACTCAAGACATTCTATGTAAGAGATGGATATGGAATAAAAATGCTTATAGAAGCAGGTGTTCAGGTAGCCATAATCACAGGAAGATATTCAAAAATTGTGGAGAAAAGGGCAGATGAGCTTGGTATAACGGAAGTCTATCAGGGATACCAGGTAAAATCTGCTGCATACAAACATCTTGTCGAAAAAGTAAAAATTTCTGATGGAGAAGTAGCATATATCGGCGATGATGTTGTTGATATCTCATTACTCAAGAAAGTCGGACTCCCGGTTGCGGTTGCAGACGCAACAAAAGATACAAAGGCTGAAGCAAGGCTGATAACAAAAAAGAGCGGTGGAAGAGGGGCGGTCCGGGAAGTCTGCGAACTCATATTAAAGGCAAACGGTAAGTGGAAACCATTAATGAATGAGCGCCACAAGGCTTAATGTTCCAACAATCCTGACATTTAGCAGAATATTTTTAATACCCTTCTTTATAATCGCAACACCTCTAAACCCTTTTTTAGGCGCAAGCATCTTTCTGGTTGCATCTGTAACCGACCTCCTTGATGGATATCTCGCAAGGAAACTAAATCAGGTTACCAAATTTGGGATTATCCTCGATCCGATAGCAGACAAATTCCTCATTATTTCCGCCATGATATTATTGGTCGTCATGACGGAGCTTCCTGCATGGATAGCCGTAGTAATAGTAGTGAGGGAGATTATTATTATTGGGCTGAGGTTTGCTGCCCTATTGAGAAACATCGTCATCCCTGCAGTAACAGGAGGTAAACTCAAGACTATATCGCAGATGATAGCAATAGTATTACTTATTCTACCAGGGGGAGTAGGGAGTATAGATTTTCATGATGTTGGGATAGTCGTTATGTATATGGCCGTTATTCTTGCGTTGGTATCAGGGATAAAATATATCGTATCCTTCTGGTGGCAGATACAATGATGGTAGATCCAATATTACTCATATTAATGGCAGTCTCATTCATAATCGGCTCAATTCCGGTCGGGTTGTTGATCGCAAGGAGTAAAGGCGTTGATCTAAGAAAAACCGGCAGTCGAAATATCGGCGCAACTAATGTCATGAGGGCAATGGGCAAAAAGGCCGCACTTTTGACCTTGCTGGGAGATATGGCAAAGGGGGCAATAGCAGTTGGCATCGCAAAGGCCCTTGCGATGGGAACGCTCAGCGAAGGTCTGCTCGGGCTATCTGCTATTGCCGGGCATATCTTTTCCGTATTTCTCAATTTTAAGGGGGGCAAAGGGGTTGCAACAAGTCTTGGTGTCTTAGTTGTTTTTTCACCATTTGTTGCAATTTTTACAATGACATTATGGCTTTTAGTGCTAAAATGGACAAAGTATTCATCCCTGAGTGCACTAGTCTCCTTGGGATTGCTGCCATTGAGTGTTTACGCATTAGATTTTTCGGTGGAGAAGATGGCGGTGGCAATAGTCATCACTGCATTAATATTTATGAAGCATATAGCTAACATCAAACGCCTTATTAATGGGACCGAGAGCAAAATTGGTCAGAAGCGGTAAGCAATTAAGTGTGTACTGCAAAACGAAAAATATATAAAAATTCCAAAAACTCCTTTAGCGAGCAAGAAGACCTCATAGCTATAGAGAAGAGACTTAAGATATCTCTAAATGGCAAAGAGGTCTTAAGCCTCTATTGCACCCCTCTTATGGTGAAGGAGTTGGTTGTAGGGATGTTCATGTCCGCGGATGTTATCAAAGGCAAATGGTGCGCAGAGATGATATCCATAGAATACGGAGAAGATATAATCGTTGATATTCCCGTGGAGGGGGAGGTCTCAATAGAAATGGCGGTTATAACATCGGGCTGCATGGGGGGAATCACCTTTTTAAGCGGGTCATCTCTCCAAAAAATAGATGACCCCTTCTATATAACGGCAAAGACATTAAAAGGCCTATTCAAGCGATTTCAGAACGCCGCAGAGCTCCATAAATTAACGGGGTGTCTTCACAATGCAGGACTTAGTGACGGAAACGGCATTTTATGCCGTGCTGAAGATATAGGTAGGCACAATGCTGTCGATAAAGCTGCTGGATATGCAGCCCTGCGAAATATTCCCTTTAAAGGTAAGTTAATGCTCACAAGCGGAAGATTATCATCGGAGATTGTATCTAAATGTGCAAAATGGGGTATTCCGATGATCGCAAGCAGGACATCTCCCACGAGCCTTGCATTAGACATTGCAGAGGATGCAGGCCTCACAACAGTAGGCTTTTTACGGGGAGATAGACTGAATGTTTATACACATCCATGGAGGATTAAATAGCAGTAAGCAGTAAGGAGCAAGCTACTTTTTGCTAACTGCTAACTGCTAATTGCTTGTTGTTATTTAAAATGTCACCCTTAGCACCTCGCCAATTGTTGTTATGCCGTCCGTCACTTTTTTTATGCCATCCTGCCGCAGTGTTGACATACCCAATCTTACGGCCTCTTTTTTTATGTCTGCCGATGAAGCACCCTTAAGGATTAACTCCTTGATTTCATCATTAACAGGCATAACCTCATAAAGCGCTATTCTTCCCCTGTATCCAGTTTTGCCGCACTTAGGACAACCAATACCTATGTAACATTTAACATCTTTAATTCTTTCAGGGGGAAAACCAATTTTGAGAAGAAGCGCCTCTGAAGTCTTCTGTACCTCTTTGCAACTTTCGCATATCTTCCTTACGAGTCTTTGTGCCACTATTAATATAACAGATGATGATATCAAAAATGGTTCTATTTTCATATCCATTAGTCTCGTTATAGCGCTTGGGGCGTCGTTAGTATGTAGGGTGCTCAATACCAGATGGCCTGTAAGGGCAGCCTTTATAGCAATTTCTGCCGTCTCAAAATCCCTCATCTCACCAACCATGATGATATCTGGGTCCTGCCTTAAAAACGACCTGAGGGCAGAAGCAAAAGTGAGTCCAATATCCTCCTTCATTTGTGTCTGGTTTATCCCGGAGAAATTATATTCGATAGGATCTTCTGCCGTTATAATATTGACACCAGGTTTATTTAACCGGGAGAGGGCAGAATAAAGGGTCGTTGTCTTACCACTACCCGTTGGACCGGTCACCAGCACCATGCCGTATGGTTTCTCAATAGCTTCAAGGAGATACTGAAGCGGTCTTTCTTCAAGCCCTAACTTCAACATATCCAATTGGAGAGATGCCTTATCAAGAAGCCTCATTACGACCTTTTCCCCAAAAATGGTCGGAAGTGTAGATACCCTGAAGTCTATCTCTCTGCTGCCGCCAAATTTGAGTTTCATTCTGCCATCCTGAGGCAATCTCCGCTCTGATATATCAATATTAGACATTATCTTTACCCTCGAGACAACAGCATTTTTTATCTTCAGGGGGAGATCTATGAAAGGTTGCAAAACCCCATCTATCCTGTATCTCACTCTTAGAATATCTTCAGAAGGCTCTATATGTATGTCACTGGCGTATGACTTTACGGCATTCATCAAAATACCGTGAACCAACTTCACAATCGGGGCATCTAACTCCTCTGGGATATCTAACTCTTCCTTTTCTCCGGCAACAGTTAAACTTTCGACAGCGCTACCTATTATTTCACTGAATTTCTCGATTTCCGTGGCCTCTTCTTTGCTAATTTTATACTCTCCGGCTGGTTCTCGTACCTTTTCTTCCTCAGGATAGTATTTTTCTATGGCTCCCATGATTGCAGATTCACTAGCCACATATACCGAGACCTTCATTTTTGAGAGGAACTTGACATCATCTATTGCACGTCTATAGAAAGGGTCCGTGATAGCAATTCTCAAAGACCCCCCGTCTCTTGAGATAGGGATTACTTGATATTTCTTTAGTGTTTCATAAGGGATTAACCGCAGCAGAGATGTATCGATTTTATAGTCGGAAAGCTTTATAGTAGGGACATTATACTGCCTGCTTAAAAAAGCGACGAGGGTTTCCTCGCTAATATACCCTAATTCTGAGAGAACAGAGCCGAGCCTCTTGTTTTTTAGCTCCTGAACACGAATGGCTTCACGCAGCTGGTCTTCTGTTATTATCTTAGACCTTAATAACAACTGCCCCAATAAAGGTCTTCCTGTTGCCATATTTTAGTATACCGCAAAGAGACACTAAAACCAAAATCGGCTTGCATTTTACCAGTTTACGGTTACCAGTTACTGCCGTCAACCGTGAACCGTTTTGCCTATTATATGAGGCTCTTGCAAAACTCCAACCTTTGAAGATTTCTCAGCACTCCATGCTTCG